>DASSIC010000070.1:0-4616 GCA_035692325.1 Gemmatimonadaceae bacterium
GGCCGACCGTCTCATCGAAGAGACGGGGATGCTCCAGAAGCGTGAAATGAAGGCCCAGGTCCTGGACACCCTCGACCTGGAGCGCGAGCGCGGCATCACGATCAAGCTGAACGCGGTGCGCATGTCGTACCGGGCGCAGAACGGGCAGGAGTACGAGCTCAACCTGATCGACACGCCGGGCCACGTCGACTTCACGTACGAGGTCTCGCGCTCGCTGGCCGCATGCGAGGGAGCGATCCTCGTCGTCGACGCGTCGCAGGGGATCCAGGCGCAGACGCTCTCGAATCTGTTTCTGGCGATGGACGCCGGGCTCGAGATCATCCCCATCCTGAACAAGATCGATCTGCCGGGCGCCGAGCCCGATCGGCGCGCGCAGGAAGTCTCCGACCTGCTCGGCGTGGATCCCGATGCCATCCTGCGCGTGAGCGCGAAGGCGGGGATCGGCATCCGCGAGCTGCTCGAGGCGGTCGTGGAGAAGGTGCCGGCGCCAGTGGGCGACGAGACCGCGCCGCTGCGCGCGCTGATCTACGACTCGTACTACGACAAGTACCGCGGCGCGATCCCGAGCGTGCGCGTCGTGGACGGCGTGATCCGCAAGGGCACGAAGATCACCTTCGGCGCGAGCGAGTCCGTCTACGAAGTGGACGAGGTGGGCTACAACCAGCTGCGTCAGGTGGAGACGGAGCAGCTGGGCCCGGGCGAAGTCGGCTACGTGGTGGCGAGCGTGCGCTCGGTGAGCGAGACGCGCGCCGGCGACACGATCTTCGATGCGAACAACCATGCCGCCGAGGCCCTGCCGGGCTACCAGGAGGTGCGCTCGTTCGTGTTCGCGGGGATGTACCCCACCGACACGCAGCAGTACGAGACGCTCCGCGACGCGCTGGAGAAGCTCAAGCTCAACGACGCCTCGCTCAACTACGAGCCCGAGACGTCCACGGCGCTGGGCTTCGGCTTCCGCTGCGGCTTTCTCGGCCTGCTGCACATGGAGATCGTGCAGGAGCGGCTGACGCGCGAGTTCGATCTCGACCTCGTGCAGACCGTGCCGAGCGTGGAGTACAAGGTGTACAAGACGGACGGCACGATGGAGCTCGTCGAGAATCCCGCGCTCATGCCGAACGCCGCGGTGATCGACCGCATCGAGGAACCGTACGTGAAGGCCCGCATCATGGCGCCGGCCGACTACATCGGCCCGATCATGACACTGGGCACCGAGCGGCGCGGCGTGTACAGGAACATGACGTACCTCGACCAGCAGCGCGTCGAGTTCGACTGGGAGTTTCCCCTCGGCGAGATCATCCTCGACTTCTTCGACCGGCTCAAGTCGATCAGCCGCGGCTACGCCTCGCTCGACTACGAGATGCTGGAGTACCGCGCGAGTGATCTCGTGCGCCTCGACATGCTGATCAACGGCGACCCCATCGACGCGTTCAGCGTGATCTGCCACGAGGACAAGGCGTACGACTGGGGGCGCAAGATCGCCGACAAGCTCAAGGAGCTGATCCCGCGTCAGCTGTTCGAGGTGATCATCCAGGCGGCGATCGGCACGAAGGTCATCGCGCGGACGACGGTGAAGGCGGTGCGCAAGGACGTGCTGGCCAAGTGCTACGGCGGCGACATCAGCCGGAAGCGCAAGCTTCTCGAGAAGCAGAAGGAAGGCAAGAAGCGCATGAAGCAGGTCGGCTCGGTGGAGATCCCGCAGGAGGCGTTTCTGGCGGTCCTTCAGGTGGACTGACGGACGGAGCCCGTGTCTTCCACGCTCGTCGTCCAGACGTCGTTCCTCGGGGACACGGTCCTCACGACGCCGCTGCTCGCCCAGCTGTCGAACCGCGGTCCCGTGGACGTGGTCACGACGCCGGCGTCGGCGGCGCTGCTGGCGCACCATCCCGCGGTACGTGCCGTCATCGCGTACGACAAGCGCGGCGCTGACCGCGGGCTGATCGGCCTGTGGCGCCTCGCGCGCCGGCTTCGCGCCAATGGCTACGATCTCGCCCTGCTCGCGCAGGGCTCGTGGCGCAGCGCCGCGCTCGCCCTTCTCGCCGGCATTCCCAATCGCATCGGCTTCACGACGTCGGCGGGCCGACTGCTCTACAGCAAGCGCGTGCCGTATCGCGACGATCTGCATCACGCGGCGCGATTGCTCATGCTCGCGCGCCCGAACGGGCGCGAGCCGACGCCGGCGGAGCTCCGTCCGTCGCTCGCGCCGGGCGCGGTGGAGCGTGAGGCGGTCGATGCGCTGCTGCAGCACGGGGGGATGCGCGACGGCGAGCGGCTCGTCGCCGTGGCGCCGGGCAGCGTGTGGGGGACGAAACGGTGGCCGTACTACCCGGAGCTCGCCGTGGAGCTGGCCGAGGACGCGCGCATCGTGGTGATCGGTAGCGCGTCGGACGGGCCGCTGGCATCGGCGATCCTCACCGCGGTGCCCGGAGCGATCGACGCCACCGGCCGGCTCTCGCTCCTCGCGTCGGCCGAACTGATCGGCCGGTGCGGCGTGCTCGTGACGAACGACTCGGCGCCGATGCATCTTGCGTCGGCGATGGGCACGCCCACGGTGGCGATCTTCGGACCGACGGTGCCGGAGTTCGGATTCGGCCCGCTGTCACCGCGCGCGTCGGTCGTGGGGCTGGATGCCCTGCCCTGTCGTCCGTGCGATCGGCACGGGCCGCAACGCTGTCCGCTGGGACATCATCGCTGCATGCGCGAGCTCACCCCGTCGATGGTGGCGGACCGCGCCCGCGCGCTTCTCCTCAACCCGGACGTCCTCGCATGACCAGTCACGAGCGGGAGCAGTACATCATCGGCGTCGATCTCGGGGGCACGAACATCGTGGCCGGCGCCATGACGCTCGACGGATCGCAACAGCTGAGCGTGCGCAGCATCCCGACGAACGCCGCACTCGGTGACGAGGGCGTGGCCGACCGGATGGTGACGCTCGTCGAGGGGGTGATCCTCGACACGATGCGTCAGACGGGCATCTTCCGGTCGGACTTCATCGGGGTCGGCGTGGGCGCCCCCGGGCCGCTCGACCGCGAGCGGGGGATCGTGCTGGTCGCGCCGAACCTCGGCTGGCTCAACTTTCCGCTGCGCGACCGCATCCACGATCGCCTCTCGCTGCCGACGACGCTGGACAACGACGCCAACTGCGCGACGTTCGGCGAATGGTGGCAGGGTGCGGCGCGCGGCGGGAGGAACGTGGTGGGCCTGACGATCGGCACCGGGATCGGCGGTGGCCTCATCCTGAACGGCGCCCTCTATCACGGAGCGTCGGACATGGCGGGCGAGGTGGGCCATACGACGATCGATCTGAACGGCCGGCACTGCAAGTGCGGCAACTACGGCTGCCTCGAGGCGTATGCCTCGGCATCGGCCATCGCGACGCGCGCGCGCGAGGTGCTGGTGCGCGAGGAGAGCGCGTCGACGATCCCGGCGATGGTCAACGGAAAGTTCGAGATGATCACCGCGCAGACGGTGTACGATGCGGCGAAGGCAGGTGATCCGGTGGCGAACGAGATCGTGCGCGACACCGCGCGCTACCTGGGCGCGGGCGTGGCGAACCTGCTCAACATCTTCAACCCTGACACGGTGGTGATCGCCGGCGGTGTGACGGCGGCAGGCGATGCGCTGTTCGTGCCGCTGCGCGCCGAAGTGCGCCGCCGCGCGTTCAGCCCCGCGGTCCAGGCGGCCAAGATCGTGCCCGGCACATTGCCCGGCACCGCCGGCGTCGTGGGCGCCGTCGCCAGCTTCAAGCAGCAGTATCTGGGCGGCGTGTGACCGGCGGCGGCGAGGACGCGCCGGCGCGAAGGCGTCGCATCGGCGTGATCGGCACCTTCGTCTGGGACGTGATCCACGGACGCGACGCGCGCGCCGTGCCGGTGGAGGAGTGGGGAGGCATCACGTACAGCCTCAGCGCGCTCGACGCGGCGCTGCCGGACGATTGGGAGATCGTGCCGATCATGAAGGTCGGCTACGATCTCGCGGCGCGCGCACGCGACTTCCTGCGCTCGCTTCGCCACATCGCGCCCGATGCCGCGCTGGTGGAGGTGCCCTTCCCCTGCCATCGCGTGGAGCTGCGCTACATCGACGACGAGCGGCGGACCGAGGTGTTGACGGGCGGCATTCCCGCCTGGAGCTGGCTCGCGCTCAAGCCCCTGCTCGACCAGGCACGCCTCGATGCGTTGTACGTCAACTTTCTCAGCGGATGGGAGCTCGACCTCGAGACGGCGCAGCTCGTGCGGCAGAGCTACGACTTCCCGATCCACTGCGATCTGCACATGCTGGCGATGGCGGTACAACCCGACGGGCTGCGAACGCCGCGGCCGATTCCCAATCTCGCCGCGTGGTGCGGCTGCTTCGATTTCCTCCAGATGAACGAGGAGGAGCAGGCCACCGTCGCGCCCGACGCGATGAGTCTCGCGGCCACGGCGCTCGCCGCCGGGGTGTCGTGCCTGCTCGTGACGCTCGGCAAACGTGGTGCCGTGTACGTCGCGGCGCCGGGATTCGACACGATATGTGATCTTCCCAGTCGCGGCGGACTGTCCACGTCGCCGCGCGGCGGCACCGGTGCGCTCGGCGCGTCGCGGACTCAGTTGGTGCCCGCAGCCGTTGTCAATGGGCCGGGC
>DASSIC010000071.1:0-10910 GCA_035692325.1 Gemmatimonadaceae bacterium
ACCGATTCGACGGGCGGATCATGCGCGGCGATCGGCTCGGCATCATCGGGCCGAACGGCGCCGGAAAGTCCACGTTGCTCAAGACACTCGTAGGCGAGCGGCCGACGGATGGCGGAACGCTGCGCGTCGGCAACTCGATCCGTGTGGCGTACTACGACCAGCAACTCGGTCAGGTACCGCTGGACAAGACGCTCTACCAGGCGATCAATGACCTGCGCCCGCAGTGGGAGCGTCGCATGGTGCAGGGTCATCTCGGCCGTTTCGGCTTCTCCGGCGACGAGGTGCAGCGTCGTGCCGAGACGTTGTCGGGGGGCGAACGGGCGCGGGTGGCGCTGGCCATGCTCATGCTGACGCGCGCCAACCTGCTCGTGCTCGACGAGCCCACGAACCATCTCGACGTCGAGACGATCGAGGTGTTGGAGGACGCGATCGAATCCTACGAAGGCTCGGTGATCCTCGTGAGCCACGACCGCGCGATGTTGCGGGCGCTGGCGAACAAGGTGTGGGTGCTGCACGACCGGCACATCACCACCTTTGACGGCACCTTCGCGGAATGGGAGGTGGCGAGTGAGGAGCGAGCGCACGCAGCCGCGGTGCGTGCCGCGGAAGAGGTGGCGCTGCGCCGAGTGGACGAAAAGAAGCGCACGGCATCCAAGCAGGAGCGGTCGACGGCGAGCGGCGACTCCCAGCGCAAGACGCTCAGGCAGGCGCGCGAGCGCGCCGCCGAGGCGGAGCGCAGAGTCTCGGAGATCGACGGGGAGATCACGACGCTGACCGCCACGCTGGACGACCCCGAGCTCTATACCAAGCCTGGCGGGGTAGAACAGGCGCACAAGCTCGGTGGACGGCTCGATGCGCTGCGCGCGAAGTTGGACAAGGCGCTGGCGACGTGGGAGCAGGAGACGGCAGCGCTCGAGGCGCTCGAGCGTGCCACCGTTTCCTGATGCAATCCTGAGGGAGGAACAACCGTGACGTCGTGGGTCCAGCGATTCCTGATTGCGAACGTCCTGATCTTCTTCGTGCAGCAGACGATGCCCGGACTGGATCGATCGCTGGTGCTGGTGCCGGCGCTTCTGCTGGCGCGGCCGTGGACGCTCGTCACGTACATGTTCCTGCACGCCGGCTTCACGCACATCCTGTTCAACATGCTCGGCCTCTACTTCTTCGGTCCGCGCGTGGAGCAGCGTATCGGTTCGTCGCGGTTCTTCGCGCTCTACATGATCAGCGGGATCACGGGCGGCCTGCTCTCGTTCTACACCCCGATGGTTTCCATCGTGGGCGCCTCGGGCGCAATCTTCGGCGTGCTGCTCGCCTATGCGCGCTTCTGGCCGCGTGACCAGATGCTGATCTGGGGGATCATCCCGATCGAAGTCCGGTGGTTGGTGCTCATCTACACCCTGATCTCGCTCCTGGGCATCGGCACCGGCGTCGCGCACTTCGCGCACCTCGGCGGCTTCCTGGGTGCGTTCCTCTACCTGCTCTGGATGGAGCGCAGCGCGGGAGCACGGAAGTTCCGCAAGGTGGCCACGGCACCACCGCCGGCGAAGGATGCCACCCTCGGCAACTGGCGCAACGTCAACCGCGCTGGGATCCACGCGGTGAACAAGGAGGAAGTGGACCGGATCCTGGACAAGATCAGCGCGTCGGGGCTGGCCAGCCTCACGCCTCAGGAGCGGTTGTTCCTGTCGAACTTCGTGCCGCCGGACGACAGAAAGCCATCCTGAACGGTGAACGGTGAACGGTTCACAGCATCACTGAGCCAGTCAGAACTCTCCGACAAAATTGATTTCGGGTTCCAGGTCGTAACCGGAGCTTTCCTTCACCATCTTCTGGGCGTGCTTCACGAGCGCGATGACGTCGGCGCTGGTGGCGTCGCCCAGATTGACCATGATGTTCGCGTGGATGTGCGAGATCTGGGCGTCGCCGATCCGGTATCCCTTGAGACCACACGCGTCGACGAGCCGGCCAGCCCCGACGCCCTCGATCTTCTTGAAGATCGAGCCAGCGCTCGGATGCCAGTCCAGCCAGGGGTGGCGACTGCCGCGCCAGCTCAGGTTCTCCTGCATGATCTTGTGCATGATCGCCGGATCCTTCTGCTCGAGGCGGAAGGTGGCGGCCAGCGCGATGTCCTTTCGGTGATGGAAGACCGTGTCGTCGTACCCGAACTTGACGTACTCCTTGTCGACCGTCTTCCGTTCGTTCTCTTCCGAGAGGATGTCGGCCGACTCGAACACCTCGGCGATGAACATGGTCCGCTCGCGCTCGGGCGCGGGCGAGAGGAAATGGAGGTTCTGCCAGATGGCGCCCCCGACGGTACTCGGAATGCCGACATAGTGCTCCAGTCCGGACCAGCCGCGGCGGACCGCCTCGGGGATGAGCTGCGACATGACCGCGCCGCTCTCGACCCAGACGCGCCCGTCATCGTGAAACACGGTGTGCGTCGCCACATTACGGATCACCAGGCCGCGCACACCCTTGTCGGAGATGAGCACGTTGGCGCCGAGTCCGAGAACGAAATACGGAACCTCGGCTTGCCGGGCGGTTAGGATGGCATTCGCCAGCGCGTCGGCGGTGTCGGCCTCGTAGAGCAGATCGGCGGGGCCGCCGATCTTGAAGGTCGTGTAGGAGTCGAGCGGGACGTGACGCCGGAGCTTGGGTCCATGGAGCGCCGATGCGACGCGCTCGAGTGCGGCCTTGTCGATCGGCGGCGCATTGGACGGAGAGGGAATCTTAGCCATGAGTCAGGGAAAGAAATCATGAGAGCCGAGCAACCGCTACCGCGTCGACCGCTTCTGCAGGTGGCCGTGGTCGCGATCACGCTGTTGACCATCGTCGCGCCCCTGGCCGGCGCGCAGCGAGCCGAGCTGGAACGTCGCATCAAGCGCGACACCCTGGCGAATGGTCTCGAGGTGATCGTCGTCGAGAATCACGGCGTGCCCATCGTGACGATCGAGGTCGATGCGCGGAATGGTTCATTCACGCAGTCGCCGACGTACGAGGGGCTCTCGCACCTGTACGAGCACATGTTCTTCAAGGCCAACGCCAGCTACCCGCAGCCGGAGCAGTTCGTGGCGCGTGCCTCGGAGCTCGGCGCCGTGTTCAACGGCACCACGCAGGAAGAGCGCGTGAACTACTACCTCACGGTGCCCTCCGACAGCACGATGCCAGCGATGGCGTTTCTTGCCTCCGCACTGCGCAACCCGCTCTTTCGGTCCGACGAGCTGGAACGCGAGCGCGCCGTGGTGATCGGCGAGTACGACCGCAACGAATCCGATCCGTTCTACGCCCTGACGACGGCGATGGGACGTGCACTGTGGGGAAGCGCCTGGAGCCGCAAGAATCCGTTGGGCGAACGCGCCGTGATCCTGAAGACGACGCCGGAGCAGATGCGGACGATCCAGCGGAAGTACTACGTGCCGAACAACACGGCGCTCATCGTCACCGGCGACGTCATTGCGGATTCGATCTTCAGCGCCGCGCGTCGACTTTTGGGCAACTGGCCACGCGCGGCGGATCCGTTCACAACCGATCCGATTCCACCGGTGCCACCGCTGGTGGGCAACAAGGCGGTGATCGTGGAGCAGCCGGTGAACGCGGTGGTGGTGCTGCTGCAATGGCAGGGCCCGGGCGCGCACGCCGACATTCCTGCCACCTACGCCGCGGACGTCTTCTCGGATGTGCTGAACCAGCCGGGCTCGCGTTTCCAGCGCAAGCTGGTGGACAGCGGGCTGTGGCAGTCGCTCAACGTGAACTACTACACGCTCAACCAGGTTGGGCCCATCACGATCGGCGGAGCGGTGGCGCCGGGGAAGATCCGCGAGGCGATCTCGGCGCTGGATCGCGAGCTGCTCGAGGTGGTGAAGCCGGGCTACATCACGGCCGATGCGGTGGACGGCGTGAAGCGGCAGCGCATCGTCGGCACGATGGAGAGCCTGGAACGGTCGTCCGGCTTCGCGCACCAGTTGGGATTCTGGTGGGCGGTCACGGGAATGGAATACTTCTACGGGTACAACGACGCGATGGCCAAGCAGACCCCCGACGACCTGCGGCGCTATGCGTCGCGCTACATCCTGGGCCGGCCACGCGTGACCGGCGTGCTGATCTCACCCGAGACACGCAAGGCGGTGCGACTCACCGAATCCGACCTGACGGCGGGAGGCACGCCGTGAGACGCGCGGTGCGCGGCGCTGCGCTCCTGTTCGTCGGCGCGATGGGCGTGGCGGCCGTCAGTGCGGCCGGTGTTCCACCGGCAATCGGCTCGACAAAGGCGGCCAGCATGAAGCTGGTGCCCGACCCGGCCGCGACGACGAAGTTCGACGTGGCGGGGATCCCGGTCATTCTCCGCCGCAATCCAGCGAACGAGGTGGTCGTCGCCAACCTGTATCTCCTGGGCGGCGCACGGCAGCTCACGCCACAGACGGCGGGAATCGAGGCCATGCTGCTCGCGGCGAGCGAGCGCGGCACGCGGAAGTTCCCCGGTTCCGTGCTGCGCCAGCGCACGGCGCGGCTCGGCAGTACGATCAGCATCGAGGCGAGCGAAGACTGGAGTGCCATCGGGCTGCACGCGATCCGCGCGACGTTCGACTCCACCTGGGCGCTGCTCGCGGATCGCGTCATGGCACCGACGCTCGCTCCGAACGACGTGGACATCGTGCGCGAGCAGCTGCTCACCGGGGCGCGACAGCGCAACACCGACCCCGACGACGCGGCGAGCGAGCTCGCCGACAGCCTGCTGTACCGCCAGCACCCGTACGCCATCCAGGCGACCGGCACCGTAGCGTCGCTGTCGGCGATCACGCCGGCGCAGCTCCGGCAGTATCACGCGCAGCAATTCGTCACCTCGCGCATGCTGCTCGTGGTGGTCGGCAACGTGGACCGTCCGCAAGTCGAGCGGCTGGTGCGCGCGACACTCGGCACGCTGCCGCGCGGAAACTACACCTGGACGCCGCCGCCCCCGCCGGCCGACGGCGGTCGCGCCGTGGCATTCGACAACCGGCTGCTGCCGACGAACTATCTGCTCGGCTACGTTCCCGGCCCGGCCGCCACGAACCCCGATTACACGGCGCTGCGCGTCGCGACGGCCGTGCTGTCCGGGCGTCTGTTCACCGAGGTCCGCTCACGACGCAATCTGAGCTACGCCGTCGAGAGCCCCTTCCAGGAACACGCCTACGCCATTGGCGGCCTGTACGTCACGACGGTGGACCCCAACGCCGTGCTCCGCATCATGCGCGACGAGCTGAACGCGCTGCAGAACGACCAGGTCGAGGCGGAAGGGCTCAAGCGGCTCGAGCAGCAGTTCATCACGGAGTACTACCTGAAGAACGAGACGAACGCCGACCAGGCGAACGTGCTGGCGCGCGCCGAGCTGTATCAGGGAGACTATCGCGCCGCCGATCGCTTCATGGAGGATCTGCGTCGCGTGACGCCCGCCGACGTGGAGCGCGTGGCGAAGAAATATCTCACCAACTTCCGCTTCGCGTTCGTGGGTGACACGACGAAGGTGGATCGGGCGCTGCTGTCGCAGTTCTAGCGCGCGCGACTATCGCGCCGGCTTGCCGACGCGCGCGGCCAGCACGGCGCGCACATCGCCCAGGCTGCCGCCGACCGCGCGCAACGCGACGAGCGCGTGATAGATGAGATCCGCCGCTTCTTCGCCCGCGCGCCCGATGTCGCCATCCGCGCAGGCGGTGACCAGCTCGGCCGCCTCCTCGCCGATCTTCTTGAGCCGCAGGTTGCGGTCGGCGAGCAGCCGGCGCGTGTAGCTGGGCGACGAACCGGCGTCGGCGGGCACGGCGCTCCGTGTGGCGATCGTCGCATCCAGCGCGGCGAGTGTGTCAGCCGCGAGGGCGGCGGTGCCGAAGCACGAAGTGGATCCGGTGTGACACGCCGGGCCGGCGGGCACCACCCGCGCGAGCACCGCGTCGCCGTCGCAGTCGGGGCTGAGCGACACGACGTGCTGCACGTTGCCGCTCGTCGCGCCCTTGTGCCACAACCCACGAGTCCGGGAGCGATAGTGCATCTCGCCTGTCGAGAGCGTTCGCTCGAGCGCTTCGCGATCGGCGGCCGCCACCATCAACACCGCGCCGGATGCGGCGTCCTGCGCCACCACGGTGACGGTGCCGTTTCCCTTCTCGAAGTTCAGCGCGTCGAGGTCGAGCATCTCAATCCTGGCCTGTGGCGGTGAGCAGAGCACGCACGTCGGCGGCGAGCGCATGATTCGTGGCGACCGCGCTGCCGCCGAATGCGGTGTCGCGACCCTCCCAATCGGTGAACGAGCCCCCCGCCTCCCGCACGATGGGATGGAGGGCTGCCGCATCCCAGGGTGAGAGGATGGGATCGCACATGACCTCCGCGCGCCCGGTGGCGACGAGCAGGTAGCCGAAGCAATCGCCCCACGTGCGGGCGATGCCCGCAGCGCCCGCCACACGCTCCCAGCCTGCGCGGCGATCGGGTCGATCAAGGAAGCGTCCGTCCGTGGTGAGCACTGTCGCCGCATCCATCGCCGACACGGCCGACACGAAGCAGCGGCTGCCGTTCCACCAGCAGCCCGCGCCGGGTGCCGCGGCAATCAGCTCGCCGACGGCGGGGAAATACGCCGCGCCGGCGAGTACCGTTTCACCTTCGCACAGCGCGACGAGTGCGCCCCACAGCGGCGTGCCGTGCACGAACGACTTCGTGCCGTCGATCGGATCGATCACCCAGCGTCGACGCGCGCCGACACGCTCCTCACCGAACTCCTCGCCGAGCACGCCGTCCTCCGGAAAGAACCGCCGCACCCAGTCGCGTGCGGCGGTCTCCGCGGCACGATCGGCCACCGTGACGGGCGAGCCGTCGGCCTTCGTCTCCACCGCCAGGTTCGAGCGATAATGCCGAAGTGCGATGTCGCCGGTGAGTCGGGCGAGCTCCGCCACCGGCGCGATGCGCGCGTCGAGATCGCTGACGGCGCCGCTCACGCCGCACGCACCGGCAGTCGCACGCGCCGCATGGCCTCCTTCACCGCGTGCACCGTCGTCACCCCGTCGTGCAGGATGCCGGCAAGGAGCGCGGCGTCCGCCCGCCCCTGCTCCAGCACCTCGCACACATGCTCGGCGGTGCCAGCGCCGCCGGAGGCAACCACCGGCACGTTGACGGCTTCGGCGACAGCGCGGGTGAGCTCGATGTCGTAGCCCGTGCGGGCGCCGTCCCGATCGATGCTCGTGAGGAGGATCTCGCCGGCTCCATGGCGCACGCAGTCGACAGCCCACTCCACCGCATCGAGCGGCGTCTCTTCCCGTCCGCCCTTCACGAACACGCGCCAGCCGTGGGGCGTACGTTTGGCGTCGATGCTGGCCACCACGCACTGGGCACCGAAGCGTTCCGCCGATTCCGTCAGCACCGCCGGTCGCACGACGGCCGCCGAGTTGATGCTCACCTTGTCGGCGCCGGCACGCAGCGCGCGCCCAACGTCGTCGGCCGATCGTACCCCACCGCCGATCGTGAGCGGCACGAACAACCGCTCCGCGGTGCGGCGTGCGACGTCGAGCAAGGTGCCACGCTCTTCGGCGCTGGCGGAGATGTCCAGGAAGACCACCTCGTCAGCGCCTTCGCGTTCGTAGCGCGCTGCGAGCTCCACTGGATCGCCGACGTCGCGCAGGTTCACGAACTGCGTTCCCTTCACGACGCGTCCGCCCTTCACGTCCAGGCAGACGATCACCCGCCGAGTGAGCATCTACTTCGCCTCGACGCGCAGCGCGACGCCGCCCTTGGTGCTGAACACGGCACCGGAATCCACGAAGGCGTCGCGTACGGCGAGTCCGAGTGCCTTGAACGCCGCCTCGACGATGTGATGCCGATCCGTGCCGCGCAGCACGCGCAGATGGAGGGTGGCGCGCGCGTTGTCGCTGAACGAGCGCATCCAGTGCTCGTAGAGCGAGCTCGGGATGGGCCCGCGGTAGAACGGCCGCCCGCCGAGGTCGAGGGCGCAGTGCACGAGCGCCTCGTCCATCGGGATCGTCCGATCCCCATAGCGTGCGGCCGTCGCCGGGAGCGCGCCGGCCACCGCGGCACCGACGCAGATCGCCACATCCTCGATGAGGTGATGGGCCAGGTCGCCCTTTGCCTGGATGGTGACGTCGAGCCCACTGTAGCGGGCGAAAGTCACGAGCATGTGATCGAGAAAGGGCTCCCCGGTGGATACCACCGCATTGCCCGCGCCGCGCACGATCTCGCAACGGATGGTGGTCTCCTTCGTTTCACGAACGACGACAGTCATGTCAGCTCCTGCGTGTGATGGACGTCATTCGCGAAACTCTCCCGCCACGACGACGGGATCGAGCGCTCCGGTATACAGCGCCATGCCGATCACGACGCCGGCGATGCCGCGGTGCTCGAGGGCGCGGAGGTCCTGCATCGACGCCACGCCACCCGACGCGTACACGGGAAAGTGCGACGCCTCGGCCACGTCTTCCATCAGCGGAAGATCGGTGCCCTGCATCTGGCCCTCGCGATGCACCGCGGTGACGAGCAGACCACCGAGCGGCAATGAATTCAGCTCGTCCACGGCGTCGAGGATGTCGATCGGGAGGGTGCGCACCCAGCCTCGTGTGGTGACGCGCCGTTCGCGCACGTCGCAGGCGACGACGATCTCCCCGGGATGCGCGCCGGCGATGCCCGCCAGCCACTCCATCTCCTCGAGCGCGCGAGTGCCGACGATGACGTTCGTCGCGCCGGCCTCCAGCAGCTCCTCCACCAAGTCGCCCGAACGAATGCCGCCGCCCACCTGCACCGGCACGTCCAGCTCGCTCAGGATGGAACGGACGATGGACAAGTTCGAGCCGCGCCCGGTGGCCGCATCGAGATCGACGACGTGCACGCGGGCGAAGCCGAAATGGGCCCACGAGCGCGCGACCTCCACCGGATTATCCAGGCGAATGCGCTCGTCCGTATACGAGCCCCCGACGAGCTGTACGCAGGCGCCGTCGCGCAGGTCCACCGCGGGAATGGCGATCACTTGGTCTCCGTGGAGTGGACGTTGTCGAGGAAGGTGCGAAGGAAGCGCACCCCCTGGGTGGAGCTCTTCTCCGGATGAAACTGCACGCCGACCGCGCATCCCGCTCGCACCGCGGCGGGAAAGCGGTCTCCTTCGTGCTCGGTCCACGCCGTGACGACGCGAGCGTCGTCGGGTCGGCAGACATAGCTGTTGGCGTAGTAGGCGATGGGCAGCGGCGCGGCGGCGAACAATGCGTCGTCCGGTGCCGGTTCCACCGCATTCCAGCCGATTTGTGGTATGCGCACGGCGCGGAGCAATGTGACGCGGCCGGAGATGACACCGAGGCCAGCACCGCCGCCCTCGTCACTCTCGTCGAACAGCAGCTGCATGCCGAGACAGATGCCGATCGTCGGCAACCCGCCCAGGATCGCTTCCCGCATCACATCGAGACCCGGAGCGAGACGCTCGGCTGCAGCGCCGAACGCGCCAACGCCGGGGAGCACGAGCACATCAGGGCGCTCCACCACCGCACGGCGCGGGTCGGTCTCGATGCGCACGGTCACGTCGGGTCCCTCGAGCGCCTTGGCGAGGGAGTGCAGGTTCCCCGCGCCGTAGTCGAACAGGGTGACGTTCATTCTGCCACCTCCTCGAGCGTGCCGAGCACCTTCTGCATCACTTCCCATGGCCCGACGCCGATGCGCAGCGCTTCGCCGTTCGACTCCGCGAGGACACTGAGATTGCGCGGCAAGCCGGCGAAGGCACGAACGAGGACGCCACGCTCCCGCATCCGGCGTGCGACCACGACGGCCCGCGCAGTCGGCACGAAGACGAAGTTCGCGGCGGACGGAAGTGGCGCGAACCCGATCGCACGCAGGCCAGCCGCCAGCCGCTCGCGATTCTCCACCGCTAGCCCCGCATGCGCGTGCACCCAGCCGAGCGCATCGTCCGACTCCTCCAGTGCGGCGAGCACTGCGCGCTCCGCCAGCGCGTTCACCTTGTACGGCCCGCGCGCCCGCTCCACCATGGCGACCGTCTCCGCGGCGCCCGCGCCGTAGCCGACACGCAGTCCCGCGAGCCCGAAGGCCTTGGAGAAGGTGCGCGTCACGATGAGCCGCTCGAAGCGCGTCACCAGGTCGACGAAGGTTTCTGGCGCGAATTCGGCGTAGGCCTCGTCGAGCAGCACCACGCCTCGCGCGTTCGCCGCGACGTACTCCACCGCCGCACGCGAGAGTGCGGTAGCGGTGGGGTTGTTCGGCGTGCACAGGTAGGTGATCTTCGCATTCAAGCTCACCAGCTGCTCGGCATCCACGTCGAAGCGCTCGGTAAGCGGAATGGATACGGGCTCCAGGCCGTTGAGCCGCGCGAAGGTGGGGATCATCGAAAAGGTCGGCGCGGAGAACGCGATCCGGTCGCCGGGCGCGCCGAAGGCGCGCATCGTCGAATCGATGACGTCATCGGAGCCGCAGCCGGTCACGACGCCCACCTTCGTCTCGCCGCTCAATCCCAGGTAGCGCGCGACGGCCGAACGCAGCGGTGCGGAGTAGAGCGATGGATATCGCGCGATCGCCGCATCGGGTGCCGCGGCAAGCGCGCGCCGTGCAGCCGGCGGGGGCCCCCACAGATTCGTGTTGTCGCTCACGTCCACTGCACACTCGGCGAGATCCGGCGCGTACAGCGGAAGCGCACGCACCTCGGCGCGCGCCAGCGAACGAGCAGTCGCTGATGCAGTGCTCATCGCGCGCCTCCGGATTTCCACGCGCGAGCGGCCATCGCGTGACCAGGCAGACCCTCAGCGTCGGCAAAGACGCCGACGTCGTCCGCCAGACGGGCTGCTGCCTCAGGCGAAACGCGCTGGTAGGTCGTCCAGCGCACGAAGTCCGGCGTCGACAACCCCGAGTACGAGCGGGCGAGGCCACCGGTAGGGAGCACATGGTTGGCGCCG
>DASSIC010000072.1:0-2726 GCA_035692325.1 Gemmatimonadaceae bacterium
GTTCGACTCACCCGCCCCTATCGGTACGGTGCGCATCAGGTTGGAATAGAGCCGCACCATCTCGCGACGCGAGTACGGTCGCTGTCCCACGATGACCGTGTCGAGCATGCCGAGCTCGATCAGCCGATCGATGTCCGCATAGGCAGGATGATCGAGTGGGACGACCGCGGTCTCCTGCGCACCGGCTGCGTTACCGGAGACGCACAGCAGCAGGATCACGGCCGCGCGAAGCAGGCGGCTGAACTGGCGCGACATGAAGGACGTTCGGAGCTAGTCGCGCACGCGCGGGGTGAAGGCGCTGCGAAGCATTGCGTCCAGTCGATCGCGGAACTGTGCGAAGCTGAACTGCTCTTCGAATCGCGCCCGCCCAGCCTCGCCCATCGCGCGCCGTCGCGCCGTGTCGCCCAGCAACGAGATCACGGCCTGCGCCACGGCGTCGCGATCGGCGGCCGGCACGAGCAGCCCGGTCACGCCATCCTCGATCACCTCGTGCGCCGCGTCGTCCGCACCCCCAATGCACGGGACGGCGGCTCGCATCGCGCGGAGATAGGCAAGCGCGAACCCCTCCGATCGACTTGGAAGCGCGAAGCCGCCGGCCTTCCCCAGCATCGCATCCAGCGTTGCCTCCGACACCATGCCGGTGAAGCGAACGCTTCCCGCGAGTCCCAACCCGTTCGCCTTCGCCTCGAGCCGCTTCACGTCGTCGCCACGACCAACGAGGGCGAGCCGCGCGTCGGGCCGCCGACCGAGAATCGTCGGCCAGGCTTCGAGCAGCTCGTCGTGGCCCTTGAAGCGTTCCGCGGCGCTCATGCGCCCCGAGATCACGATGGTGCGCGGGGTGATCGAGGAAACGAGTGCGCCATCCACCGCGCCGGCGTCGCGCTCGGGCAGCAGAGCGAGCGGCAGGACTTCAGCAGGCGTGACATCGGGGTGCGCCTCGGCGACACGCCGCGCCGCGTACGCCGAGCTGGCGATGCGCAGACGCGCGCCGGCGAGCGCCCGCCGCCGATCCGCGTCGATCCCCTCGTCCCATGATTCGGCGCCATGCACCAGCACCGCATACGGGCGGCGCATCCCCGACGGAAGCGACGCCTGGGCCGTCGCCACGCCGAGGTGATTGTACAGCACGCAGTCGGCGCGACGACCGGCGGCGATCAGTCGGGCCGCGAACAATCCGCGCTGCACGAACGTCGCGTCGGCGCCCCCTTCCTGATCGGGGAACACCGTGATCGTGCGACTCTGTGGATCGAGCTCCGCCAATGCGCGCTCCAGGAGCGCACCGGCATACGAGACGTCGTCGTCCGGCGCGCCGCGCTCCACGAGCGCCAGCACCGTGGCGGGAAAGCCCGGCGCGCGCTCGGGTAGCGCCTCGACGTCGGAACCCGCGGTGGCGCTCACGGCGCGACGGCCGTGCGCGGATCGGGGCGCACGTCGGCGCCCGCCTGTTCCAGCCGTCCGCGCAGCTTCTCGGGAAGACGAGCCAGGATCACCATCTGCTCGCCCTCGGTGCGCTGCTCCAGCACTTCGCCGTGCTGATGGATCTCGGCGAGCAACCGGCCGTCCTTCGGCGAAAGCCACACCTCGGCGACCGGCCGGCGCGCACGCATGGCATGGCGCAGCGAACGACGCAGGGGATCGAGCCCGTGCTCCGTCTCCGTCGACACGAAGACGGCGTTCGGCACCAGCGCGGTCACCCGCTCCTGGAGCGCCAGCGCCGCTTCCTCGCTCAGCAGATCCATCTTGTTGAACACGAGCAGCACCGGCTGCTCCCCCAATCCCAGCTCGAGCAGCACCTGGTCCACCACCATGCGCTGCTCTTCCCACAGCGGGTGGCTCGCGTCCACCACGTGCAGCAGCAAGTCGGCATCGCGGGTCTCCTCCAGCGTCGCGCGGAACGAGGCCACGAGATGGTGGGGCAGCTTGCGGATGAATCCCACCGTATCGGTGACGAGCACCTGGGCGTTCTCGCCCAGGTCCACTTCGCGCGTCAGCGGATCGAGCGTCGCGAACAGACGGTCCTCCACATGCACGTCGTCCGCCCCGGTGAGCCCGCGCAGGATGGACGACTTGCCGGCGTTGGTGTAGCCGACGAGCGACGCCTTGAACGCGCCGGCGCGCGACTGGCGCTGCACCGCGCGGTTCTGCTGCACGTGCGCCAGCCGCTCCTTGAGCAGCTTGATGCGGCCGTTGATGAGCCGGCGGTCACTTTCCAGCTGCGTCTCGCCGGGGCCGCGCACGCCGATGCCGCCGCGGAACTTCTCGAGGTGGGTCCACATGCGCGTCAGCCGCGGCAGCGTGTACTCCAGCTGCGCCAGCTCCACCTGCATCTTCGCCTCGCTGCTGCGCGCGCGCGTCGCGAAGATGTCGAGGATCAGCTCCGCGCGGTCCACCACGCGCGTGCCCACGATGTCCTCGACGTTCTTGCCCTGACTGGGCGAGAGCTCGTCGTCGAAGATGATGAGGGTGGCCTTCTTGTCGGCCACGAGGGCCCGGAGCTCCTCGATCTTGCCCTTGCCGAGGTAGGTGCCAGGGTGCGGCCGGTCGAGCTGCTGCGTGAGCTCTCCCACGACATTCGCCCCTGCCGTGTCGGCCAGGCGCTCGAGCTCGCGGAGGTGTTCGTCGAGCGCCTTGCGCGCGCCCGCCCGCTTGAGCGGCGCCCCGACGAGGAGCGCGCGCTCGATTGGTGCGGTGACGGTGATCAGATCGCGGGAGATGAGTCGTCCTCT
>DASSIC010000073.1:0-4990 GCA_035692325.1 Gemmatimonadaceae bacterium
ATGCCGTCGAGGATGTATGCGTCAGTCATGAGATTGATCGAGGTGATGCTTCTGCGGCGTCTTGTACACGGTGGCGTGCATGAGCGCGACACAGGTGCCGTCCTGCCGGGCGACGGTCACTCTATAGAAGCCAAGGCGCGCGCCCGCCGTCTCCTCCTCCGCCACCGCGATGAGCTCGTCGTTCAGCTCCACCGCGACCGGATAGGAGATGGTGTTGTCCACGCTCACGGTCACGTGGCCGTTGGTGTTCGATGCGAACGCCAGCGCGCTGTCGGCGAGCGCGAAGGCGATGGCGCCGTGCGACACGCCGAAGCCGTTGAGCATGTCGGCGCGGATCTTCATGCGCAGCGTACAGGCGCGCGGTCGGATCTGTACCAGCTCCGCGCCGAGCCAGCGCGTGAACGCGTCGCGGCCGAGCATGCCGGCGGTGATCGTTTCGGCGAGTCGCTGCTCGTCTGCGTCGGTGGTCATGCGAGCAGGCGCTCCCCGGCGCGCACGCGCCGGCGCAGGAGTGGACTGGGACGGTAGCGGTCCTCACCGTATTCGGCCTGGAGCGCCTCGAGCCGGGCGAGCACGGTCGCGGCGCCGATCTCGTCGCCCCACGCGAGCAGGCCCTTGGGATAGTTCACACCCTTGGTCATCGCCGTCTCCAGATCGCGCGGGCTCGCGACGCGCAGGTGCACCGCCTCGACCGCCTCGTTGACGAGCATGGCGACGACGCGATCCACGATCGCGCGGCCGAGTGCGGCGTCGCGCGTCGGCTCCGGCTTCGCCGCGCCGTCGCGATAATCGTAGTAGCCCCGCCCCCGCTTGCGCCCATAGAGCCCTGCCTCCACGAGCCGGCGCTGCGTGAGCGCGGGCTTGTAGCGCGGATCGTTGAAGAAGCCCTCGAACACGCTCTGGGTGACCGCGTAGTTCACGTCGTTGCCGATGAAGTCCATCAGCTCGAAGGGGCCCATGCGGAAGCCACCGACGTCGCGCATCGCCCAGTCGATCGTGGCGGCGTCGGCGACGCCCTCCTCGAGCAGCCGCAGCGACTCGCCGTAGTACGGACGGGCGACGCGGTTGACGATGAAGCCGGGAGTGTCCGTCGCCACGACCGTGATCTTCTTCCACGAATCCACGAGCGCGCGAACTCGCGCGGCGACCGGCGCGTCGGTGGTGATCGACGGAACGATCTCCACGAGCGGCATGACCGGTGCGGGATTGAAGAAGTGCACGCCGATCACACGCCCGGGGAGCCGGCACTCGCCACCGATGGCCGCGACGGAAAGCGACGACGTGTTCGTCGCGAGCACGCAGCCCTCATCCACGACGCGCTCCAGCGCAGCGAACAGCGCACGCTTCACAGCAAGGTCTTCCAGCACCGCTTCGACGACGAGGCCGCACTCCGCATACCGATCGAAGCCGGTACCGAGCTCTCCGGCGTCGGAGATCCGATCCATCGTGGCGTCTTCGGCGGCGCGATCGAGCCGCCCCTTCTCGACGTCGCGCGCGAGCGCCTTGCGGATCCCCTCGCGCGCCCGCTCGACCGCTGGATGATTCGCGTCGCCGAGCACCACGCGATGGCCGGCCGCCGCAGCGACCTGAGCGATGCCGCTTCCCATCGCCCCGGCACCCACCACGCCGACGACCATCTTCGCGCCCTGGTCCATCAGCACCCCTTGAAACAGGGATGACGCTTCTCCATGAACGCGCGCACGCCCTCCTGATAGTCCGCGGTGCGCCCCGCTTCGCCCTGCAGCGACTCTTCCAGGGCGAGCTGCGTGTCCAGATCGTTGGAGAACGCCGCGTTGAAGCCGCGCTTCGTGAGTCCGAAGCCGCGCGTCGGCAGACAGGCCAGCCGCTTGGCGATCTCGAAGCTGGTGCCACCGAGGACGCTCGCCGGAACGACGTCGTAGACGAGCCCCCACTCCTTTGCCCGCGCAGCGGGCAGCTTCTCGCCAAGCATGGTGAGCGCCGCAGCGCGCTGGAGTCCGACGATGCGCGGCAGGATGAAGGTGCCGCCGCTGTCGGGGATGAGGCCGATCTTGCCGAACGACTGGATGAACACCGCGTCCTCGGATGCGACGACGATGTCGCAGGCGAAGGCCAGATTGGCGCCCGCGCCGGCGGCGATGCCGTTGACGGCGCAGACCACCGGCTTCTCCATCGTGCGGATGGCGTGGATGATCGGGTTGTACTGGCGACGCACGATGTCGCCGAGATCGGGCGAAGGGTGCCCGTCGGCGGGCAGCACTTCGGAGAGATCCTGGCCGGAGCTGAATGCGCGTCCGGAGCCGGTGATGAGGACGGCGCGCACCGCGGGATCGCCGGCCGCCTCGCGCAGGGCGCGCTGCACGTCCTCCGCCATCTTCGCGTTGAAGCTGTTCAGGACCTCCGGACGGTTCAGCGTCAGGAGCATCACGCCTTCACGGCGCTCGACGACGATGTGAACGAAAGGCATGGGGATGAATCCGGTCGGCAGGGATGGGGGAAAGATACGGGGGGGGAGCGGGTGACGCAGGCGCTGAATCAACTGCCACTTCAATACGAGGGTACCGGGTATGAAGTATCCAGACCGGCATTCCCCGCCCCTCCAATTCGGGGCCGCTCATGGATGAATCGCTGCGGCCAACGGGCTGAGGAGCGTTGCACGGCGAGCGTGGTGCCAGCGCCAATCGCCGCGGATGGGCGTCCGAGCATTGGAGTTGGCGGAATGCCGGTCCCAGTACCAAGTACGCAGGTACCTGGTACGGCAGTGGCAGTGGCAGTGGACAGACAACCGCTCCCTTTCCCGGCGCCCAACCCCCACATTTATGCCATGTCGAGTGCCGCCCAGTCGAAGTCCCGCCGCAAGGCCGAATCGGTCGCCGCCGTCGATCCCCGCTTCGACTGGCGACGCATCGCCTACACGGTGCTCGCGTCGCGCGCCCTCGACGACCTCGAGGAGGCGACGAACCGCAACCGCGGCAGCGTGCCCCGCGAGCATCAGGTGCTCTATCAGTTCTCGGCGCGCGGTCACGACGTGGGCCAGTGCATCCTCGGCTCGCTGCTGAATGGCAAGCACGACGGCGTCGGCGCGTACTATCGGTCGCGTCCCCTTCTGCTCGCGCTCGGATTGCCGCTCGACGACGCGCTGGGAAGCCCGCTCGGACGCGCCGGCGGTTTCAGCGACGGGCGTGACATCGGCGTCGTGTGCAACATGCCGGGCTGGGACGGCCCGACGGTGCTCCCGATGGCGGGTGACGTGGGGTCGCAGTACACCCCCGCCGCGGGCTGGGCGCAGTCGGTGGTCTACCATCGCGACGAGCTGAAGGACTTGAGCTGGAAGGGGGGCCTCGGCGTCGCCCTTGGCGGCGAGGCGTCAGTCGCGACGAACGGCTTCTGGTCGGCGCTCACGATGGCGACCACGCTGCGCCTCCCGATGCTCTTCTACATCGAGGACAACGGGCTCGGCATCTCGGTGAAGGGCGAGATGCAGACGCCGGGCGGCAACATCGCCGACAACCTCGCGTCGTTCGGCAACCTGTTCCTCCGCGACGGCGACGGATGCGATCCGGCACAGTCGGCCGCGCTGATCGCCGAGTGCGTGGAACACGTGCGCAGCGGTGCCGGGCCCGCATTGGTGCATCTCACCGTGCCGCGGCTGTGCAGCCACTCCGGTCCCGACAATCAGAAGGGCTACCGCACCGACGCCGAGATCGCGCTCGATGCAGCGCGCGACCCGCTCCCGCGCCTGCGCCGCTACCTGGTGCCGACACTGATGAGCGAGGCGGAATGGAGCGAGCTGGAAGCGGTGGTCGCGCGCGACGTGGATGCGGCACTCCAGGTGGCGCGCGCGCGGCCGGTGCCCGACCCCGCCGGCGTGAAGCGATTCGTCTACGCCGAGGAGCCACGTGCGGGTGACGTGACGGCGTTCGGCGGACTGACGGCGGAGGAGCGCGGTGCGCTCGGCGGCACCGAGACGCCGGCCGCGGACGGCGACGTCGTGCGACTGGCTGAGGCGGTGCGCCGCACATTGGCAAGCGAGCTTGCGGCCAATCCGAAGGTCGTCGTCTTCGGTGAGGACGTGGGACGAAAGGGCGGCGTGCACCTCGTGACCGAAGGGCTGCAGAAGCGCTTCGGCACGGGGCGCGTGTTCGACACGAGCCTCTCGGAAGAGGGGATCATCGGGCGCGCCGTCGGCATGGCAGTGAGCGGGCTGATGCCGGTGGCGGAGATCCAGTTCCGCAAGTATGCGGATCCCGCTCATGAGCAGTTGAACAACACCGGCACCATGCGGTGGCGAACCGCCAACCAGTTCGCGGCGCCGATCGTCGTGCGCATGCCCGGCGGTTTCGGCAAGGACGTGGGCGACCCGTGGCACTCCCTCAGCGGCGAAGTCACGTGGGCGCACGCGCTCGGCTGGCAGGTGGCGATGCCGTCGAACGCCGCGGACGCGGTGGGGCTGCTGCGCGCGGCGATGCGGAGTGCCAACCCGACGATCTTCTTCGAGCACCGCTCGCTGCTGATGACCAGCGATGGCAGCGCCCGCTATCCGGGGGACGACTATGTGCTCCCGTTCGGACGCGCCAACCGGCTGCGCGAGGGCGAGGGCGTGACGGTGGTGACGTGGGGGGCGATGGTGCATCGCGCGGTGGAAGCAGCCGACCGATACTCGGGGGAGGTCGACCTGCTCGACCTGCGCACGATCATGCCCTGGGACCGCGAGGCGGTGCTCGAGTCGGTGCGACGCACCGGTCGGTGCCTCATCGTGCACGAGGACACCACAACGGCGGGCTTCGGTGCCGAGATCGCGGCGGTGCTGGCGCGCGAGGCGTTCTGGCATCTCGACGCGCCGGTGGAGCGGCTCACCGTGGACGACGTGCCGATGCCGTACCACGAAGTGCTGCTGCGCGCCGTGCTGCCCGACGCGGAGCGCATCGCCGACCGGATCGGCGCGCTCCTCGCGACCTGATCGTCGTCCTGTTTCCCGTTTCACACGAGCGTCGATGTTCCTGTCGAGTTT
>DASSIC010000074.1:0-7761 GCA_035692325.1 Gemmatimonadaceae bacterium
GTTGTCGCTGATCGTGCGGATGGGCAGATCGGGCTCCTGCGAGAGGAGCCGCGCCCGACTGCTCGTCGTGATCCACGCCTGGGCCGAGGGACCACTGGGCGGGTTGCCGATCCCCGGATCCACCGGTCCCCCCCGGCCGCAGGCGGTCAGCAGGAGCATCACGCAGCCGATGCGCGTCGCGAGGGGGAACCGTCGTGAATCGTTCATGGAACGTTGGGCTGAGCGTTCAACGTGGCGCCATTACCACCCGGTATTCTGGGTGAGCTGCGGGTTGCTGTTGATCTGGCCGCTGGGAATCGGGTAGAGATTGCTCGGCGCCCCATGCACGCTGGTCTCGCCGGGGAAGAGCGTCTGCATCTGCGTCGTCTTGGCGCGCACCACGGCGTCGAGCACCCCCCAGCGCGAGAGATCGAACCAGCGCTGCCCCTCGAACGCGAACTCGCGGCGCCGCTCCACGCGAATGGAATCGGAGAGCGCGGTTGCGGACAGTCCGGATACCGTGGGAATTCCCGCCCGCGCACGCACGAGGTTCAGCGCCGCCTCGGCCGAACCCGCCGTGGCCGCGCCGCCGGCGTTGACCGCCTCGGCGTAGATCAGCAGCACGTCGGCGTAGCGCTGGATGATCCAGTTGTTCGGCTCCTGCTGCCAGGAGCGCGCCGTCATGTTCTTGGAGTCCGTCTCGTCGAGCCACTTGTGGAACGCGGCGCCGTTCGGCACGCCCCAGGTGGCGGTGCGTCCGAGCGCGTCGGTGTACGGCGACGTCATGTACGTCGCGCCATTGCCGCGCTGGTCGTTGGCTGCGTAGAGCGCGATGAGCTGCGGGTTCACCTGCATCAGCCCGTACGCGTCGCCGCCCGGGAAGCCCGAGGGAAGGCTGAACAGCGCCTGCACGCTCCCCACCACCCCCGCGGTCTGCTCCGGCGCGCCGTAGTTGATCTCGAAGATGCTCTCGGGATTCACGAACTCCGTGGAGATCTTGAAGTTGTCCAGCCACCGCGCATTGAGGGAGTACCGCCCCGACGACATCACCTGGCCCGCATACTTCGCGGCGTTGGTGTAGTCGCGCTGGTTGAGGTAGACCTTGGCCAGCAGCGCCTGCGCCGCGCCGGAGGTGGCGCGCCCGAGATCGGTCCCCGAGTACGACGGGGGGAGCTGCGTGATCGCGGTCTGCAGGTCGCTGACGATGAGCGCATACACCTGCGCCGCCGGCGTGCGCGGGACCTGCGCGTCGGCGACCGACTTGGCCTCGTGCTCGATGAGCGGCACGTCGCCGAACAGGCGCACAAGCTCGAAGTTCATGAGGGCGCGCAGGTAGTGCGCCTCACCCAGCACGCGAGCGCGCTGCACCGGATCCATCACGATGGGCGGCACCCGGTCGAGTACGATGTTCGCCCGGTTGATCGTGATGTACGCGTTGCTCCAGACGTTGTCGATCGACCACAGCGTGGGATCGAAGGTGTACGACGCCAGCTGATGGCCGTCGGCGCCGAAGTTCGACGTCGCGAAGATGTCGTCGGAGGCGACGTCGGACTGATACCAGTAGAAGAAGTACACCCACTGGGTCTGGCTGTAGACCGCGTTCACCGCCGACACCGCATCGGCGGCGGAGGCGTAGAAGTTCTCCGGCGCCAGCACATCCGTCGGCTTGGGCGCGAGGAAGTTGTCGCAGGCGCCGAGCCCGAGTGCCGAGAGGCAGCCGAGCAGTGTGATGGCGCGGCGCGCGCGTGGGCGAAGAGGTTGGGTCAGCATATGATTCGCGTGGCTCCGTCGCGCCTAGAAAGCGGTGGTGAACCCGAAAGTGATCTGCCGGGTCTGCGGATACGTGCCGAAGTCGATGCCTTGCGCGAGCACGCTCGTGGCGTACTCGCTCACTTCGGGATCGAAGCCGGTGTACTTGGTCGTCGTGAAGAAGTTCTGCATGCTCACGTAGATCTGCGAGTCACGCAGGCCCCCCACGCGGGTGGACGACCAGAGCGATTCGGGGATGCGATAGCCGAGCCGGATGCTCTTGCCGCGGATGTACGATCCATCCTCGACGAAGAGGGTCGACGGCCGCGTGTCGTAGCTGTTGCCGAGCTTCGGCACCGGGATGCCGTTGGCGCCGTTGCTCTGCGCGGCCAGCACGTCCACGAGCTGGTTGCCGTTACCCGCGTTGTTGGTGAGCAGGGCGCGCGTGATGTTGTAGATCTGGTTGCCCTGCGAGAACTGGATGAACACCGAGAGGTCGAAGTTCCGCACGGTGATCTGGTTGGTGAAGCCGCCCGTGTAGTTCGGCTGTGCGCTGCCGATGATCCGCTGGTCGGCGGTGTTCACATCCCCATCGCCATCCAGGTCGGCGTAGGTGGGCTGCCCATTCGACATCCCGCTGTACACGTAGCCGTAGAACGAGTTGATCGGCTCACCCACCTTGAGGATGGTGGGATTCTGGTTCGCCCCCGCGCCGACGCCGACCGGATTCACGATCTGCGTATCCGCGCCGATGTTCAGCACCGTGTTGCGGTTCCACGCGATGTTGAACGACGACGTCCACCCGATCGCGCCGGTGAGATTGACGGTGTTGAGGGCGAGCTCGAGTCCGCGGTTGCGCACGCTGCCGATGTTCTGGAGCTGGCTGCTGTAGCCGAGCGTCGCCGGCACGGCCACCTCGAGGAGGAGATCCTTCGTCGTCTTCCGATAGAGATCCGCCGTCAGCATGAGGCGGCTCCTCAGCATGGCGACGTCGAGTCCGGCGTCGGCCTGGTCGGTCGTCTCCCACTTGAGGTTCGGGTTGGCGAGGGTGCTCGGCGAGTAGCCGATCACCTTGGTGCCGTTGAAGAGATAGGTGGAGCTCCCGAGCGTGGCGAGCGCCGCGTAATTGCCGATGTCCTGGTTGCCGGTGCGGCCGTAGCTCGTGCGCAGCTTCAGGTCGTCGAACCACCCGAACCGCCGGATGAACGGCTCGTCCGACAGGCGCCACGCGATGGCGCCCGAGGGGAAGAATCCGTACTGGTTGCCTTCGCCGAACTTGGACGAGCCGTCACGCCGCGCGGTGAGGGTGAAGAGGAAGCGGTCGGCCAGGTTCCAGTTGGCGCGCGCGAAGTACGAGAGGAGCGACGAGTGTGGCGCGCCGCTCCAGACGCCGAGGAAGGTGCCGCCGGTGTTCAGGCCGTTCTGGCCGAGCGCGTCGGTGACGAAGTTCTGGGCCGTGCCGGAGATGTTGTCGGCGTTGCTGCGCTGAAGGGTGAGTCCGCCGAGCAGGTCGATGGCGCGAAGGAAGCCGACCTGTCCGAGCGCGTAGTGCAGCGTGTTCTCGTTCAGCCACGTCGTCACCTGCACCGACCCTCGACTGCCGAAGCCGCCGGTGGAGACGCCGGGGAAGGTGGTGGAGGGCGAGTAGAAGTCCTGCATCGACGCCAGGTAGTCGGCGCCGAGCGAGCTGCGGAAGGTGAGGTTGCGCATCAGGTCGTACTCGCCGAACACGTTGCCGACGAAGCGGTTCTGCTCTTCGTGGTTCGTGATCAGATCCGCCGCCGCGGCGGGGTTGGCGAAGGTGCGGCCGTTGGCGACGTTGAGCCCCACGAAGTACTCGCCGCCCGCGCCGCGCACCGCGAACGTCGGCGGCGCGGTGAGCGCGTTGAGCAGCACCGACGACACCTCCTGCCCGCCACCGCCATTCGGCATCAGCTGCCCCTGCGAGCGGCTGAAGGTGAAGCGGTTCCCGACGCGGAAGCGGGTGCTGATGTCCTGGTCGAGGTTCAGCCGCACCGAGCCGCGGTCGAGGTTCGTGTTGGCCACCACGCCATCCTGCCGCAGCAGGTTGCCGGACATGTAGTAGCGGGTGTCGTTGTCACCGCCGGTGAAGGAGAGCTCGTAGTTTTGCACCGGCGCCGAACGGAAGATCGCGTCCTGCCAGTCGGTGTTCGGCAGCGACGCGATCTCGGCCTGGGTATACAGGGCGGGCTGGCCGGCGTTCAGGCGCGCTGCGTTCGCGTTCTGCGCGAACTCCTGGGCGTTGAGCAGGGAGAGGCGGTGTCGCACCGTCTGCGTGCCGAAGTAGGTGCCGAAGTTCGCGCTGCTCTCGCCGAGCCGGCCGCGCTTCGTGGTGACGAGAATGACGCCGTTCGAGGCGCGGGCGCCGTAGATCGCGGTGGCCGACGCATCCTTGAGCACCTCGATCGATTCGATGTCCGACGGATTGAGCGCGGCGAGGGGATTCAACCCGCTCACTCCCTGCGTCTCCAGGGTGTTCGTGTTCGTGTTGGACGCGCTGGCTGCGACCGGCACGCCGTCGATCACGTACAGCGGATCGTTGCCCGCCGCGATCGAGTTGCCGCCGCGGATGCGCACCGCCGCCGACGCGCCGGGCTGACCACTGCCGCCGGTGACCTGGACTCCGGCGGCACGACCCTGGAGCGCCTGCTCCAGCGACGCCACCGGCGTGCGCGAGATGTCGTCCGACGTCACCGACGACACCGCGCCAGTGAGATCGCGCCGCGTCTGCGTGCCGTAGCCGATGGCGACGACTTCATTCAGGCGCACGGCCAGCGCGCGCAGCGAGAAGTTGGCGACCGACGTCTCATTCGTGCGCACCACGACCGTCGCGCTGTCGCGCGCCAGGCCGATGCGCTGCACGAAGAGGGTCTGTGTCCCCTCCGGCACGGCCACGATCGTGTATCGGCCGTCAACGTTGGTGGAGGCACGCAGGCGAGTACCACCGACGCTCACCACCGCGCCGTACACGGGCTCCCCCGACTCGGCCACCGTGACTCGGCCGGCGATGGTGCCGGTGAGCTCGCCGCCGGCTTGCGTGACGGGCGCCGCCGCGGGGACGAGCGCCATCCGTCCCTCGGTGGAGACCCACAGCTCCACGTTCGTGTTGCCCAGCACCTCGTACAAGGCGCGCAGCACGGTGCCGTCGCTCACGTCCACCGACACGATCCGATCGAGCGGCACGACGGCTCGGCTGTACGAGATCGGCGCGCCGGCGCGCGACGCGATCTCCTGCAGCGCGCGCTCGAGCGTGACGTCGTGCAGCCGGAGCGTGATCGGCTGCCGCAGCAGCACGGGCGCGGCGCCCTCGTCGATCGCCGACGCGAAGCGCACGATGTACATGCTCTGGCGCGCCACGAACGGCTGCTGCGCCGCCGCGACGGACGGGCTGGCGAGGAGCGCCACCGCCGTCAGGGCGTGAAGGATTGCGGATCGCATGTAGCCTCCTCCCGGCACGAGTTGCCGGTGATCGGGATGGTCATGACGCGCGCTGAACGTTGGCATGGCGTTACCGCGGTTGAGGTGCAGCGGATGGGTCTGGTGATGGTGTCAGCCCGCCGATCCGCTCGAGCGACACGCGACGGCCAGTGCGCCGAACGCGCAGGCCGAGAGTCGCGGCGACGAGATCGATCGAGGAGCGAAAGGAGTCGTCGGTGAGCACGCCGGTGAACGGCAGTGTGGCGAGCGACGAGTCGGCGAGCTGGACGTCGACGTCGTGCCAGCGACGCAGCTCGGCGAGCACCTGCGAGAGCGGCGCATCGCGAAAGACGAGGCGGCCGTCGAGCCAGCCGAGCAGCGAGTCCACGCGCACGCCGTGGGTGAGGCTCGCGACGCCGCTCGCGCCGATGCGTCCCACGTCGCCGGCGCCGAGCCGGCCCACGCCGCTCAACACGACGGCGCCCTTGCGCACCACGACCTGCACCGCCTCGTCCTCGCCATAGCTGCGCACGGCGAACTCCGTCCCGAGATCGCGCGCGATCGCGTTGCCGGCATGCACGGTGAACGGCCGACGCGCGTCGTGCTCCACCTGGAAATAACCCTGCCCATCGAGGTGCACGTCACGCTTCGTCTCACCGAAGTCGCCGGCGACGCGGAGGCGACTGCCGGGGGCGAGATGCACGCGCGTCCCATCGGAGAGGCGCAGCTCGGCCCGCTCGCGGTTGGCGGTGACGAAGCTCTCCTCGGCGCGCGGCGTCGGGGCCGGCAGGTCGGACCGGCGACGAGCAGCGTAGATGCCGGCGGTACCCAGCACCGCGACCCCGGCGATCGTCGCGGCGCGCTGCCAGCGCGACACTCGTCGCGCCGGGAGCAGGGTGAATGGATGTCGCGGCGTGATGCTCGCCGCGCGCGGCGCCGCGCGCGAGGGCTGCGCGACCGGCTCCGGCGCGTGCATGCGGCGCCGCAGCACCTCCCAGGACGCCGACGCATTGGGCGCCGCGGGGCGCGTCGCCTCGCCATCGAGCTGCCGCAGCATGGCGGCCAGCGCGCGCGCGACGTCGGGGCGCGCCATGAGGTGCCGGCGCACGACCGCTTCCTCGTGCTCGGAGCACTCACCGGCGAGGTAGCGATCGAGCAGGCCGGGCTCGAGCTCGTCGGAGCCTGGCCGATCAGTCACGGGGGACGCTCAAACGATACCTATCGGAGGCATGATACCGATACGTACCGCCAGCGCGCCGAGCGTTACAGCGATGCTATCGCTGCCCGTGCTGGAGGAGGGCCGAGAGGTCGGCGCGGGCTCGCGTGAGGAGGACGCGGACGGCTTCGGGAGTCGTGCCCAGCACGGTGGCGATCTCGAGGGCCGACATGTCCTCCTTCCACCGGAGCGTCATCGCGATGCGACGCCGCTCGGGGAGCTCGGCGATCGCGCGCGCGACCGCCTCGTCGAGCTCGCGAGCCTCGACGACGTCATGCTGGCTCGCCGGCGGCGCACCCATCGTCGCCGACTCGATCGTCGCGACGGCGGCAGCGGCCGACGGAGTGCCTTCCCCGTGGGCGCGCGACACGACGCGCTCGTGACGCAGATGGTTCAGCGCGAGATGTCGCACCGCCGCGAAGAGCCACGCGCGGGCACGCGTCGTCACCTCCCACGAAGCGCGCGCGTTCCACAGGGAAAGAAACACCTCCTGCACCAGCTCCTCGGCCACGTCGCGCGAGCGAACGTAGGTGTACGCGAAGCGCCAGAGCCCGTCGTGATGCGTCAGGTACAGCGACTGGAACGCCACTTCGTCGCCGGCACGAATGCGGGCGACGAGGGTGGGCTCTTCATCGGGGACGTTGGCGAGACGCTCGAGCATGCGCGGCGAACATATCATCGGGGCTTCGGCGCGCAACCGGACGCATTGCGACCAGCTCATCCATTGATTCCAGTCAGCGTCCCGCGTCGATCGCCGCGCGCAGGCCGCGCAGCACGTCAGGGGGTGCGCCGTCCGCCCAGAAGTGGATGTAGTAGAGCACCGGCAGCTCGCCGATCAGGTGATTGTGCACGGCCGTGGCGGTGATGCCGTTCGTCGCCAGCGCGTCGAGCACGCCGTCCACCTTGCCGCCGAGCACGGCGAAGTCGCCGGTCGCGACGGCGCGCGTTGCGCTCACCATCTGCACGTTCACCGGACTGCCGTAGCCGAGCGCCGGCACGACCGTTCGACCGTGCATCGTGACGCGGCCGGGCACGAGCACGTAGGAAAGCTGCGCAACAGTGCCCTGCCCCTTCCCCGACGCGCCGAGGGCGCGGAAGATCATCGCCGTGTCGATCGTGACGGCCGGCGGTGCCGAGGCGACGACCGGCCGCGGAATGGACGTCAGCGCGAGCACGCGATCGAGACGCGTCGCGAGATCCACGGCGCGTCCCTGTCCGTGGAAGTGCACGTAGGTGATGCGCGGCTCCTCGCCGCTCAGGTGGTTGTGGATCGCCGTCACGTCCAGTCGCTGGCGCGACAGCTCGGCGAGCACGGGCTTCACCTCGGCGGTGACGAGCACGAGGTCGCCCATCATCATCGCGTCGGCGGGTGCTCCGCC
>DASSIC010000075.1:0-5131 GCA_035692325.1 Gemmatimonadaceae bacterium
GGCATCTCGTTCTGGAACATGTACGTGCGGCCGCCGTTGGCGTTCCACTGTACCTGATGCTGCTGGTAGTGCTCGACGAACAGGCCGTACATCGTCACGTCGCGGCCGTGCACGACGAGACCATTCGCGGCGGTGTTCGACGTCCAACCCACGCCGTTGCCGTGGTCGGCGCGCCAGAGCCAGAGGTGGTCGCCGATCACGTCGCTGCTGTTGATCTCTACCGACAGCGCGGCCTTGCCGACGCCCGCGCCGCCCACGCGCACGAACAGGTCGCTGAGCAGCGTGGGATTCGACGTGTGTCGCGCCGACGATCCGCCCGGTCCGACCTGCACGAGCACCGGCGAGCTGACCGGGCCCGCATCGACGAGCAGGCCGGCGATCGTCACGCCGTCGACGTCGTCCACCGTGATCGCGGCGGTTCCGCTGTCGGGCACGAGCGTCGCCAGGCCGAGCCCCAGCACGATCGTATTGCGCTTCACCACGTGCAGGGGCGCATCCATGTGATAGATCCCCGGCGTGACGAGGAGACTCCTGCCGCGCGCGAGCGACGCGTTCATCGCCGAGGTGGTCGTGCCAGGCGTGACGATCATGAATTCGCGCAGCGGGCGCGACACCCCGCGCGGCCCGCCGGCGCTCCACGTCGTCCCCTTCGCGCGCAAGCGCAGCGCGGGCACGAACACCGACCACGCGCCTCGCCGGTCGACGACGAGAAAGGGTTTCTCCCGGATCACGGGCGCGGCGTCGATCGTCGTGTATGGCGGATCGGGGAAGGTGGCGGCCGGCGCGTCGCGCGTGCCGACGAATACCATGTTCCAGTTCGCGCCGGTCCAGCGTCCGAGCTCGCTGTTGCGAGTGAGCCACTGCTGCTGGCTCCCCGACCGAACCTCGCCGTCGACCTTCGCGTCGGCGAGGAAACCACCGCTCGACCAGCCGCCGTCGTCGAGCACGAGATCGCCGCGGATGTGCACGCGGCGCATCGGCGCCGCCTGCGAGACCGCCCACCGATTGAAGCCACCGGTGGGCACGACGGACATGTTCTCCACGCCGCGCCAGAAGTTCAGCGTCGCATTCCCCTGGCGCCACCGCGCATCCGCCCGCATGCCACCGTGGATCACGACGTCGTCGGGCGAGTGCCCAAGTCCGGCCATCTGCGTGTAGAAGCCGATGCGGGCATCGACGTCGTACCTCCCGGGCTTGAAGAGGACCGCGTACCTCCGCTCGCCGAACTCGCTCGCTTCCTGCGAGGCGAAGATGGTGTCGAGCCGAGCCTGGATCGCCGGCGACGGGATGGCGGGATCGACGACGATGACGTTCGGGCCGAAGTCCGGCGCCACACGCGGCGACTGTGCGCCGAGGGGAGCGGCGAGAGCCGGGAGCAGCAGGAGGTGCAGGCGCATGCGCCTAGTGTCACTCGGCGAGGCCGCCTCGTCAACGCAACACTGTGAGGTGTCGCCGCGACGGCACGATTTGACGACGGCGCGGGGATGCGCTATCTCGCGACAGCTGGAGTGCCGGCAGGATACATCGGCATCCCGGATCACCAGTACCGGAGCGCACCATGGCGTCCACCACCACCGCCGCACCGACCACCGCATCGATCATGTCCGCGCAGCAGTTCCTCGAGCACTGGCAGGGGCACCGCGCCCTGACGCGCCGGGTGATCGACGCCTTCCCCGAGGACAAGCTGTTCACCTACTCCGTCGGAGGGATGCGCCCCTTCTCGGCGCTGGTGATGGAGTTCATCGGCATGGCGGTGCCGACGCTGCAAGGCGTGATCACCGGCGAGTGGAAGCAGTTCGCCTCGGCCAAGGCCACCACCAAGGCGGAGCTGCTGCGCGCGTGGGACGACGCGACGACCGAGATCAATGCGCTCTGGCCGAAGATCCCGGCGGCGCGCTTCCAGGAAGTGGACACGGCATTCGGGCAGTGGAAGATGGCGATCTATGATCTGCTGCTCTACGTGCGGGACAACGAGATCCATCATCGCGGGCAGGGCTACGTCTATCTCCGCGCGCTCGGGATCGAGCCGCCCCCCTTCTGGGAGCGACAGTAGCAGTTCGTCTTCCGGCGTCGGTAGTAGCACCCTTCGTCGCACGACGGCAGATCGGCGCTACCTTACGGTATGGGACAACGAGACGACCGCCATCATCACGCCAATCGCCGCCGGCGGACGGAGAAGGAGAGCGGGGGGCGCGTATCACGTGACGAGCGTGAGGAGCGCGCGCCCCTCGTTGGCTACGAAGAGCTGTACGAGATCACGCACAGCGGTCGCGTCTTCTCCCGGACGACGCGCGCCGTGCTCCCCGGCGGATACCACCACAGCCCGGTCATCCGCATTTCAGTGAACGGCGCGATCGTCACCCTGCCAAAGGACAAGGCGGTGGCGGACAGCTTCGCCGCGCTCGACGCCAGCCGGTAGCAGCAGCACGGAGAGCCGATGCGACTTCTGGTGATTCGGCACGCCGAAGCGGAGGACAAGGAGGCCTTCGCTGCCATGGGAGAGGACGACGAGCTCCGTCCGCTCACCGACCGTGGCCGTCGCCGCATGAATGAAGGCGCGAAGGGACTGCGTTCGCTGGTGGCGTCGATCGACCTGCTCGCCGCGAGCCCGTTGGTGCGCGCGCAGCAGACGGCCGAGATCGTTGCGCACCGCTATGGCGACTGCGCGGTGGAGACGACGGAGACGCTCGAGCCGGGCACGGCGCCGTCGCGCTTCCTTTCGTGGCTGCGCGCGCAGGACGGCAACGTGATCGCCATCGTGGGTCACGAGCCCGACCTCGGCGCGCTCGTCACCTGGCTGCTCACCGGCGCGACCGAATCGCATGTCCCGCTCGGCAAGGGCGCCGCCTGCCTGCTCGATCTCGGGGAGACGCCCGGCAAGGGCAAGGCGATGCTCGAGTGGGCGATCACCGCGGCGCAGCTCCGGCGTCTGTCCGACTGACCCTCGCGAGGCGCTCCACCGCCTCGTAGAGCTCCGTGAACTCTCCCACCTCGAACAGCACGTCCTGCAGCCGGTCGATCTCGAACGGTTGGGCGACGACTGCCTCGAGCGAGAAGGGACGACGATCGCAGGCCGGGCCGAGCGCGTTTGCCGCATCGCCGTGTGACGAGATGAGGCCGGAGCCGTACACCTTCGTCTCGCCATCCTCGCGCACGAGCCCGAACTCCACGGTGAACCAGAAGAGCCGCGCCATCGCTTCGACTTCTTCTTCGGTCGTCGCCCGCGACGCCACCTGACCGAAGCGCTGGAGGAAGTCGGCGAACGCCGGATGCGCGTGCAGCGGCACGTGCCCGAAGACGTCGTGGAAGATGTCCGGCTCGGGGAGGTAGTCGAGCTGCGCGAGCGGCCGCACCGTCACCGTCGTGGGAAAGCGCCGCTCGGCGAGACAGGCGAAGAACTCCTTCGCCGGCAGGAATCCCGACACCGCCACCGCCTGCCATCCCGTTCGCTCCGCGAGGCGAGCATTCACCTCGCGCAGGTCGGGGACCCGATCGGGGCGCAGGCCGATCGTCCGCATCCCCTCGAGGAAGACGCGGCTCCCCGTCTGCTCCAGTGTCGCCATCCGGCGCGCGTAGAGCAGCGACCACACCTGATGGTCCTCCGCCGAGTAGGCGTTCCAGTCCTGCGTGATGAAGGTGGCGGGGGCGGGGGCGTGCAGATGCGCGCACATCGTGTCCTGCATGGGGAAATCTCCGGAAGGGGACAAAAAAAAGGCCCGTGTGCGATCACACGGGCCACCTGACAGCGGGAGTTTTCGGTGCGTCTACTCGTGCGCACGCCTCCGCCGCCGGCCCGTGAGGGTCGGATAGGCGTAATAGCGATAGGCGCGCGCGGTGGACGTCATGGCCACATGATGGGATGGCGCGCGGACGCCGTCAAGAGGACATCGGGCCCTCTGGCGGAACGGTGCTTGCGCGGTGAACGCCGTTGTCCTGCCCGCCAACGTTCCGACGTCTCCCATCCGCCGACGCTCATGCGTGCCCTCAGCGCGCTCACCGCTCTCGCGCTCGTCGTCGCCCAGCCGCGGCACGTCGCGACGCGTGAGACGATCGACGTGGGGGTGGAGGATGCCGCCGCACCCTGGTCGCAGCCAGACGGGACGGGCTACGCGAACGATCTCGTCCGCGCGGCCTTCGACGCGGTGGACATCGACGTACGCCTCCACGTGCTGCCGTACGCGCGCTGCAAGCAGCATGTGCTCAATGGCGAGCTGGTCGCCTGCGTCAGCATGTCACCGGCTCCGGAGCTCCGTCGCGCGGTCCGCTTTTCGGCCAGGCCCCTCTTCGTCTTCACCTGCCGCTTCTTCGAGAATCCACAGCGCCCGGTCGCGCGTCGCATCGAGGAGTTCCCGCGCGGCACGAGGGTGGGCACGGTGCTCGGGTACGAGTATCCGCCGGAGATGCTCGAGCGCCTCCGGCGTCGAGGCGCCATCCTGGAGCCCGCGCCGACGGAGGAGACCAATCTCCGAAAGCTCGCCGCCGGCCGGATCGCCGCGGCCGTCGTGAACAGCGACGCGGTCAAGTCTTCGGATTGGGTTGCCGCGCGAGCCGGCGTCACCGGCCGCGTGCGCTCCGTCTTCAGCGTCGGCGGCATGCCGGCCTACATCGGCTTCAGCACGGCGCATCGGGACGGACGCGCACTGGCCGCACGCTTCGACCTCGGCTACGCGCGCATCATCGCGAGCGGGGAGCGGCGCCGCATCCAGCGCCGCTGGATCACCCGCGGCGCGCCGGACGCGCGCCCATGACGCGCTCCATCTCGCGGCGGCTCATGGCCGGCCTCACGGTCGCCGTCGGCCTCAGTTCGGCGCTGGTCGTCGCACTGCTGGCCGCCTACGAGACGCGCGCGGCCAGGGCCGACCTCGCGAGAGAGGTGGATGCTTCGGTGAATGCGTTCGCGCGCCTGGTGGAACCAGCGCTCTGGGACGTGGACATCGCGCGGTCGGCGCGGCTCGCCGATGCCTTCGCGCGCGATCCGCGCATCGCCCGCCTCAGCGTGCACGAGAGCACGACTGGCACGACGGAGGCGGTGGAGCGCATTCACACGGCCGACACCGCACTGCGCACGTTGACGGTGCGCCGCGGCGATCAGGTCCTCGGCACGGTGAACGTGGCGTTCAATCGCGGCTAC
>DASSIC010000076.1:0-2322 GCA_035692325.1 Gemmatimonadaceae bacterium
CGCGCGCCCGGGAGCGCGCCCAAGCGCACGACCGGCGATCTGGTCTTCCTCGATCTGAACGACACGCCCGCCCAGCGCGCGTCGGGAGCGTACAAGGCGCAGCCGGCCGGGCTGCCCTTCCTGACGCCGGACGCGCCGCCCGTGGCGCCGGTGGCGGCGGCGCCCGTGGCAGCGGCACCGGCGCCCGCGCCGGCACCGCCACGCGCTCCCGAGCCGGAACCCGAGCCCGGTCCGGAGCTGGTCGACATCATGCCGATGGAGCCGGCCGTGCTGGACGGCCTCACCCGCGGCACCGGCTTCGACCAGGTCGACGAACAGCCCTCGGGCCTGCTCGACGGCCTGCAGACGACGAACGTCGACTCCAATAGCGGGTTCGCCGACACGGGCTCGCTCCTCGACATCGACACGATCGACTTCGGAAGCCCCGAGTCGAATGTGAGCCCGATGGGCGTCGACAGCGGCCTCCTGGACTTCGACGTGTCGTCGGATCTGGGTGCGCCACCCGAACGGCCCAAGCGCCCCTCGCTGATGGATCTTCCCCTCATTCGGGACGAGGGAAATCCGGCGACGCCAACCGGCGACGAGCCGCCCAGCGGAGGCGACCTCGATTTCATCATGCCGGACGAGGTCTCGTTCGACCGGGGCAACAATGCGCGCGCCGCCGCGCCCGCGGACATTCCCTTGATGGACCTCGACGAGCCGGTGCGCGCCGCGCCAGCGCCCAAGCCCGTGGCACCGCCACCGGCGCGTCCGGCGCCGCCGCCCGCACCGCCAGCGGTGCTGGAGGTCGAGACCGAACCGGTGCTCGAGGCGCCCGCCGAGCCGCTGGAAGGGGTCTCGGTCGGCGATGCGTCGCTGGTCGAGGAGGTCGAGCCCGAGCCGGCGGCGCCGCTGACGGCCCGGCGCAGCTCCACGATCAAGGCAGTGCAGTCGGTCGAGGTGCTCCAGTCGATCGTGGACTCCGATCCCGAGGATCACGGCATCCGTCGTCGCCTTGCCGAGGCGCTGCTGGAAGCGGGGGATCGTGAGGGCGGCCTGCGCGAGCTCGAGGCGGCCATGCTCGGCTTCGAGCGCGCGGACAACCTCGACGCGGCCTCGTCGCTCGTGGACGAGATCGTGCGCCTCAATCCGGCGTCGGTCCGGCACCATCAGAAGCGCGTCGAGTATGCGTTCCGTCGTAACGAGCGCGGCACGCTGATCGAGGCGTATCTCGCGCTCGCCGACGCGTTGTTCCGCGCGGGCACGCTCGACAAGTCCCGCGCGATCTATCAGCGCGTGCTCGATCTGGCGCCCGACGACATCCGCGTGCAGGCGGCGCTCGAGGCGTTTCCCGCGCCGGAGCCAGAGCCGGCTCCGCCGCCGGCGCCCGCGCAGAAGGGGCGCGCCAGCGTCGGCGCGACGCGTCCGGCCGCGCCGGCGGCACCCGTTCCATCGAGCGCCGACGACGAGTTCGTGAACCTCGGCGACTGGCTGCGCGGCGACGATACGCTGAAGAGCACGCGCATGGTCGTCGAGGAGCAGGAGCCCTCGGGCGACGAGGAGGCGGACTTCCAGGACATGCTCCGGAAGTTCAAGCAGGGAATCGCCGAGAACATCGACGACGAGGATCATCAGAGCCACTACGATCTCGGCGTCGCGTACAAGGAGATGGGTCTCCTCGACGAAGCGATCGCCGAGTTCCAGAAGGCGCTGCGCGCGCCGGCGAATCGCGTGCCGACGTACGAGGCGCTCGGGCAGTCGTTCATGGAGAAGGAGCAATACCCGATGGCGGCGACGATCCTCTCGCGCGCGCTCAACGAAAAGGGAGTCTCGGAGGATCAGCTCGTGGGGGTGCTGTACCTGCTCGGTCGGTGCGCGGAGGAGCGCGGCCAGGTGGACGCGGCGGTGGAGTACTATCACCGCGTGTTCGTCGTGGACATCCAGTTCCGTGACGTCGGAGATCGCCTGACCGCGCTCGAGGGCGCGCGCCGGTGACGAGCGCCGCGCCGCGCGCGCGCGTGCCGGCGACGTCGGCGCTGCGCGAGATCCAGGCGCCCGTCGCGCGGCGGCTCGAGGACGTCGTGACCGAGATGCGCCGCGTCGTGACGGCGGATCTGCCGCTGATCGAGCAGGTGAGCGGCCATCTCCTCCAGATGCGCGGCAAGATGTTTCGGCCCACCCTCGCGCTGCTCGCGAGCGAGACGGCCGGCACGCCCGAGCCGCGCGTGGTCACGCTCGCCGCCGTCGTGGAGCTGATGCACCTCGCGTCGCTCGTGCACGACGACTCGGTGGACCACTCGGCGCTGCGCCGCGGGCTGCCCACCGTGAACTCGCTCTTCAGTC
>DASSIC010000077.1:0-10482 GCA_035692325.1 Gemmatimonadaceae bacterium
ATCAAGACGGTCGTCGATACGCTGAAGCAGTTCCCCGTGCTCAACGCGGCCGTCGCCGGCAGCAACATCATCTATCGTCGCCAGTTCAACATCGGGATCGCCGTCGCGCTCGATTGGGGGCTCATCGTGCCCGTCATCAAGGGCGCCGACGACCTCTCGCTGTCCGGGCTCACGAAGTCGCTGAACGACCTGGCCGAACGGGCGCGCACCAAGAAGCTGAAGCCGGAGGAGGTCCAGCAGGCCACCTTCACCATCACCAACCCCGGCGTGTTCGGCTCGCTGATGGGCACACCGATCATTCCACTCGGCACCTCGGCCATTCTGTGCCTCGGGGCGATCGAGAAGCGGCCGAAGGTCATCACCGGCACGGATGGCGAGGACACGATCGCCATTCGCACCTGCGCATACTTCTCGCTGTCGTTCGACCACCGGATCGTGGACGGTGCGGACGCCGACAAGTTCCTCGCCGCCGTCAAGAAGGGCCTCGAGTCCTTCCCCGAAACGACGCTCTGAGCATGCCGCGCTGCCTGTCGATCCAGCGAACGCTCGTCACTCCCCCCGACCGGGAGAAGTTCGCCGTGCGTCTCGAGCGCAAGCATGCGCACTACGCGCAGGCGGGGTGCAAGTACTGGGTGTTCGAGGAGACGGGGCTGCCTGGCGCATTCCTGGAATTCTTCGAGGCGCCCGACGCCAAGACGCTCGCCAAGGCGCATGCGTCGGCCCCCGAGCGCGTGCTCGACCCCGCGCGCATCTATCACGAAGTGGAGCTCGACTGACATGCCGAACCGTTCCATCACCGCCGGCGGACGCACGTGGAGCGTGCTCCCCTCCGGCCGTGTCACGCAGTACGACCGCGACGAGTTCGCGCTGCTGTTCACCTCGGGCACGGGCGGCGACCGCGAGGTGCGCGTCACCCGCTACTCGCCCAACGGCACCCGTTCCCGCGAGCAGGCCCTCTCGGAGCTGAGCGACGCCGAGCTGGCGCGCCTGTTCGAGCAGTCGCAGTCCAGCGAGATGTCGCCCGAGGCCGGATACATCCCGTGACCGCGCCGGCGGGGCCGACGGGTGGCGCATTCGTCGACCTGCACATGCACTCCACCGCGTCCGACGGCTCGCGCTCGCCGGCCGACGTGGTGCGCGCGGCGCGGAAGGCATCGCTCGCGGCCATCGCCCTCACCGACCACGACTCCGTTGCGGGACTCCCCGAGGCGCAGGCCGCTGGTCGGGAGCTCGGCGTCCGCGTCGTGAACGGGGTGGAGCTCAGCGCCGTGGAGGGACAGACGGAAACGCACCTTCTCGGTCTGCATCTGCGCGACACCCACGTCCTGGAGCGTGGATTGCGCGAGCTGCGCGAGATGCGCGATCGCCGCGCCCGCGAGATCGTGGCGCGCCTGAACGCTCTCGGTGTGACGCTCGCGTTCGACGACGTCCTCTCGCAGGCGGGTCCCGGCGTCGTCGGGCGGCCGCACGTCGCTCGCGCGATGATCGCCGAGGGGTGGGCCACCGATGCCCGTGATGCCTTCGACCGCTACCTTGGCGCGGGACGTCCCGCCTTCGTGCCCAAGGAGCAGCTCAGCATGCAGGACGCCATCGCGATGATCCACGCCGCGGGCGGGCTCGCCGTGCTCGCGCATCCCGGCGCGGGCGGCACGCGCGAGCGCGTCGAGGCACTGCGGGCGCTCGGCATGGACGGCATCGAGGTGAAGCATCCAAGCCATTCGTCGTCCGACACCACGCGACTGCGCGGCCTCTGCGAGCAGTTCGGGCTCGTGATGAGTGGCGGGTCGGACTGGCACGGCGCCGCCGAGGGCCCGCGCACGATCGGCATGATGCAGGTGCCCGCTGAGTGGCTCGCTCGCCAGGACGCGCAGCTGGCCGCGCTCGGCCGCGCGCCGGCGGCATGACGGGCGGCCGGTGATCGAGCTCGCCGGGCGCGCCGCGCTCGTCACCGGTGCAGGACGGCGCATCGGCCAGGCGATCGCCCTGGCGCTCGGCGCCCGGGGGATGCGCGTGCTGGTGCACTACAACGGCTCGGCCGAAGGCGCCCACGAGACCGCACGGCGCATTCGCGACGCGGGCGGGCTCGCCACCACGATGCAGGCCGATCTGTCGGATCTCTCCGCGGCCGAACGCCTCGTCGACCGGGCGGTGGACGCCGAGGGCGACCTGTTCGCGCTGGTCAATTCGGCGGCCATCATGGTGCGCACTCCGGTCGGGGACACGACGATGCGCGCCTGGGAAGACATGTTCGCGCTCAACGTGCGCGCGCCATACTTCCTCGCGCAGCGCGCCGCGCCCGCGCTCCGCTCGGCCCGCGGCGCGATCGTGAACATCGCCGACCTCGCGGCGTTCGAGACCTGGCCCGCGTACGTCCCGCACGCCATGACGAAGGCGGCGATCGTGCAGATGACGCGTGGGCTCGCGCATGCGCTCGCCCCCGACGTGCGCGTCAACGCCGTGGCGCCGGGCGTCGTGCTCCTCCCGGACGCCTGGGGCGAGGAGGACGCCGAGCGGCTGCGCGCGACGACGCCCCTGCAGCGGCTCGGCACGCCGGAAGACGTGGCGGGCGCCGTCCTCTATCTGCTCGAGGCGGATTACGTCACGGGCGAGGTGCTCACCGTCGATGGTGGTCGACGCATCCGCACCTGACCGGGCGCCGCGCGTCGTGCGCGAGATGCAGCGCTTCGGCACCATCATCGTCGTGGGCGGAGGCTGCTATGGCGGCTACTACGTGCGGCAGCTCGCGCGCGCGGAACGCGCTGGCGCGCTCGCCTGGACGCAGCTCCTCGTCGTCGACCGCGATGCGCGTTGTCCGGTGGCCCAGCTGCCAGAGGCGGAGCGACCGAGCGCGCTGCGTCTCGTCACGGCGGAGTGGAGTGTCTTCTTCACCGAGTTTCTGGGCGGTGCCAGCGCGGACCCGGCGCACCATGAAGCAGACGCGATCGTGCCCTCGCCGCTGATGCCCCATCTCATGGCGGACTGGCTTGGCGACCGCGCGAGGGCGCGATGGCCGGCGCGCCGCGTGGCGACGGAACCTCTGGGCAGCGCGCCAGCCGTGCCGTGGCAGCGCGCGGCCGACGACGGCACGCACTACGTGAGCTTCGCCGAGTGGATGTGTCCCATCAACTGCATCGAGCCAGCGCGGTGCCCGCACACCCGGGGAGCGCGGACGTGGAGCCTCCCGACGGCGCTCGCGGGATACGCCGACGGCGAGCGCGCGGCGGGGAGGCCCGTGGAGGGACCCTACGTCTTCCACTGCGCGCACCGGGCATTCGGCGTGGGGATGATCGACGTACGCGACGTGCTGGCCGCCGATCGGGCGATCGCGGCACTCGGCGCCGGGCCGGGAAGGACTGCGTTTCTCGTCGGAACGGCCTCGCACTGCCATGGTGCGCTGCGGCAGGTCGTGGTGGAGTAGCGAAATTGCCGCGACAGGGGAACGCAATGGTTCCCTCACCGGGTTCCTGTAGTGACATTTCTCCAGCCGCGGGCCACGCCGCGCCATACCGCACGAGGACCTTTTGGGAACCACGCACACTTACGACGTCGTCATCGTCGGCGCAGGACCGGCGGGGATGTGCGCCGCGCTCTATACCGGGCGCTCCATGCTCAAGACCGCCGTGCTCGAGCGCGGCATTCCCGGCGGCGAGCTGCTCAACACGGAGAAGCTCGACGACTGGATCGGCGAGAAGTCCATCCTTGGCTGGGAGCTGGCGAAGAAGTTCGAGGAGCACTCGCGCGAGTTCGGCGCCGAGTTCATCACGGCGAACGTCACCACGGTCACCCGCCGCGACGACGGCACCTTCGACACGATCACCGATTCGGGCGATGTGTACCGCTCGCCGGCGGTCATCATCACGGCCGGCGGCACGCCGGTGAAGCTCGGCATCCCCGGCGAGGCGGAATACGCGGGGAAGGGCGTGTCGTATTGCGCCATCTGCGACGGCGCCTTCTTCAAGCAGCAGGTGATCGCCGTCATCGGCGGCGGCGACGCGGCCGTGGAGGAGGCGGACTTCCTCACCCGCTATGCGTCCAAGGTGTACGTGATCCATCGCCGCGACGAGTTCCGTGCGTCGAAGATCCTGCAGGAGCGGCTGTTCGCGAATCCCAAGATCGAGGTGCTCTGGAACACGGTCGCCGAAGAAATACGCGGCGACGAGCAGGGGTTGATGACGGGGATCGTGATTCGCGACGTGAAGACGGACGCCGTCCGCACCCTCGACGCGACGGGGTGCTTCGTGTTCGTCGGCTTCCGTCCGAACACCGGCGTCATCGACGGGCACTTCGATCACGACGAGATGGGCTACGTGCGGACCGATGCCATGATGCAGACGTCGATCAAGGGATTGTTCGCCGCCGGCGACCTCCGTTCGCAGCTCACGCGCCAGGTCACGACGGCGGTGGGCGACGCGACGACGGCGGCGATCGCGGTGGAGAAGTACCTCAAGGCGCGCGCCGAAGGTGGGCACGCCGTGGACCCGCAGGGGACCGGAGGCTACGCGGTGTGAAGATCGACATGCGGACGGTCGGCCCCTTCCAGGAAAACTGCTACCTGATCGTCGACGAGACGACCAATCGCGCCGTGCTGGTCGACCCGGGCGACGAGGGGGAGGAGCTCGTCCGCATGGTGCGCGCATCGGGCGCCGAGCTCCAGGCCATCTGGCTCACGCACGCCCACATCGATCACATCGGCGGGATCGCCGAGGTGCGCCGACACTTCGACGTTCCGGTGCATCTGCATCCGCTCGATCTGCCGTACTACTCGCAACTCTCCGCGCGTGCGGCACAGATGTACGGCGTATCCTACGAGCAGCCGGATGGTCCGCACCGCGAGCTCGCGGAAGGCGACGTGCTCACCTGCGGCGCGCTCACGTTCACCGTGATGCACGTGCCGGGACATGCGCCGGGACTCGTCAGCTTCAACGGGGAAGGCTGCGCCTTCTCCGGCGATCTGCTGTTCGCCGGCTCGATCGGCCGCACCGACCTGCCGCTGTCGAATCCATTCGACATGGATGCATCGCTCGACCGGATCGGCACGCTGCCCGGCGACACGAAGGTGTTTCCGGGACATGGCGGCGCGACGACGATCGCCGAGGAGAAGCGATCCAATCCATTTCTCGCGGGCCGCGCCCGCGCGTTGAAGCGGTGACGCGTCCCATGCCAGCCGCGCTCGTGAGCCTCGTGCTGCTGGCCGTCTGGATTGGTGCCGCGCTGCTCGTGGCGCTCGCCGTGGCGCCGGCGGCGTTCGCCGTGCTGCCGACACGCACGCTGGCCGGCGCGCTCGTGGGCCGGGTGCTGCCCGTCGTCTTCTGGTCCGGCATCGTCGTCGGGGTCGTCGTCGCCGCGCTCGGCTGGTCGATGCCGCAGCGCCTCTGGCGCACCGGCGGTGCCGTGGGACTCGCGCTCGCCTGCGCCGTCGCGCAGCTCGTCGTGGCCCCGCGCATCCAGCGCGTGCGCGAGCAGATCGGCGGCGCCGTGGATGCGCTCGATCCCTCCGATCCGCGCCGTCAGGCCTTCGGGCGGCTGCACGGCATGAGCGTGGCGTGGATGGGGCTGGGCGGTATCGCCGCGCTCATCGCGCTCGCCGTCATCTTCCGTCAACTCTCCGCCCGCACAACCCAATGAGCGACGAGCCCCGCCTGCCACGCATCGCCGCCGACGACGCGCCGGACGAGGTCCGCCCGACCTTCGACGCGTTCGTGCGTCAGCGCGGCAAGGTCCCGAACCTCTTTCGCGTCGCCGCGCACGCGCCACGCTTCACCGCAAAGCTCGCCGCGCTGAATGCCGAGGTGATGGGCGAGGGCGAAGTGCCGGTGCTGCTCAAGGAGCTGTTGAGCACGCGCGTCTCGCACATCAATCTCTGTGATTATTGACTGGCCTCCCACACCGCCTTGGCAAGGCGGCAGGGGGCAACGGAGTCGCAGCTCGACGCGGTGTCGCGCGGCGTGTATGAGCCGTTCGAGGAGGCGTGGCGTTCGGCCTTTCGCTACGCGGACGCCATGACGCCGACGCCGGGCATCGTGGGCGATGCGGTGTTCGCCGATCTCTCGTCGCACTGGGCACCGAGGCAGGTGGTCGAGATCACGGCGGTGATCTGCATGTACAACTTCTTCAACCGGTTCGCGCACGCATTGGACGTTCCGATCACGCGGTGAGCGAGTGTGGTCTCCGCGTGATGGCTCGCGGGTCAGCGCGCCGAAACGATAGATTGAAAACCAGACCTTTCACGATCGAGCTCTCATATATGACCGCCGCTACCCGTACCGAGAAGGATCCGCTGGGTCCCAAGGAAGTCCCGACCGAGGCGCTGTACGGCGTCCAGACGTTGCGGGCGAAGGAGAACTTCCCCATCAGCGGGCTCGCCCCGCTGTGGCCCTTCGTGATGGCGCAGACCTGGATCAAGAAGGCGGCGGCGCTGACGCACAAGGAAACGGGGCGGCTCGACGCGAAGCTCGCCGATGCGATCATTGCGGCCGCTGACGAGGTGCTCGCGCACAAGCACGACGCGCAGTTCATCGTCGATCCGTACCAGGCGGGCGCGGGGACGTCGCACAACATGAACGTGAACGAGGTGCTCGCCAATCGAGCGAACGAGCTGCTCGGCGGAGCGCGGGGGACCTACACGCCCGTGCATCCGAACGACCACGTGAACATGGCGCAGAGCACGAACGACACGATTCCCACGAACATCCGGCTGTCCGTCCTGTCGCAGCTCGGCGGGCTGCTCGGCGCCTTCGGCGCCCTGCGCGACGCGCTCGCGGCCAAGGGGCGCGAGTTCGACGACATCGTGAAGGCGGGACGCACGCATCTCCAGGACGCCATGCCGATCCGGCTTGGCCAGGAGTTCACCGCGTATGCCGGCTCGCTCGATCGCAACCTGAAGCGCATCGAGCAGGCGGCCGATTACCTGCGCGATCTCGGCATCGGCGGCAGCGCCGTCGGCACGGGCGTGACCGTCGAGAAGGAATATCCCGCGCTGATGAACAAGCACCTCAAGGCGGTCACGGGCCTCGACGTCCGGATCGGGGCGGATCGCATCCAGCTCATGCAGAGCATGGGTGATGCGGCGGCGTTCAGCGCCACGCTGCGCGTGCTGGCCGTGGACCTCAGCAAGATCGCCAGCGACCTGCGCCTCATGGTGATGGGACCGCGCACGGGCATCGACGAAATCAAGCTCCCGGCGGTGCAGCCTGGTTCGTCCATCATGCCGGGCAAGATCAATCCGTCCATTCCGGAGATGGTCAACCAGGTGTGCTTCCAGGTGATGGGGCTGGACACCACGGTGAGCATCGCGGCGGAGCACGGCCAGCTCGAGCTGAACGTGATGATGCCGGTGATCGCGCACAATATCCTGTTGTCGATGCGCATCCTCACGAACACGGCCAGGGTGTTCACCGAGAAGTGCGTCGTCGGCATCGAGGCGAACCGCGACATGCTCGCGTACTGGGTGGAGCGGAGCGCGGCGCTGGCCACCGCGCTGATGCCGCACATCGGCTACGCCAAGGCGGCGGAGCTGAGCAAGCAGTCGGTCAAGGAAGGGGTGCTCGTGCGCGACATGGTGAAGCGCGACAAGCTCCTGCCCGCCGACGAGATCGACGACGTGCTGGATCTGCGGAAGATGACCGAGATCGGCGTGCCCGGTGGCAAGCACGGCATGGTCGCGGGTGGCTGAGCCGGCCCTGTCCCGGTTGTCCGGCGCCCGTTACATTTGAAACGTGCGAATCACTACTCAGGCTGAATACGGACTCATCTGTGCTCTGCACCTGGCCCGTCGCATCGACGAGGGGCCGGTGACGGGGCGCGAGATCGCCGCGAGCGAGCGTCTGCCCGCCGACTACGTCGAGCAGATCATGCTCAAGCTGCGGCGCGCGGAGATCGTGAAGAGCACGCGCGGCGCGCATGGCGGCTATCATCTCGCCCGCGATCCGGAGCGCATCACCGTGCGCGACGTGATCGCAGCGTCGGAGCACTCGACCTTCGAGGTGCATTGCACCTCGCACCCGGTGGAGGAGGAGCGGTGTGCCTCCTCGCACCACTGCAGCATCCGCCCGGTGTGGATGCTCCTCCAGCGTCGCATCGACGACGTGCTCGACAGCGTGCGCCTCAGCGACCTGCTCATGCAGGAAGGTCAGGTGCGTGAGCGCATCGGCCTCGCGCCGGCGGATGCCGGCGGGCGCCTGGCGCTGCCCGTCCTGCAGGGCTGACGCCCGGCGCTGATGCGCCTCTTCCGCTCCTTCCGCGACGATCGGGCGCTGCAGCGCGGCAGCGCGGCGTACGTCGCGACGCTGATGAGCGAGCCCGCACCGGCCGAGGTGGAGTGGCTCTCCGCGGGCGCGACGCGCGGCGACACCGATCACGCTGCCTGGGAGCTCCGCTATCTCCGTCGGTCTCTCGGCATCCTCGTCGCCCAGCGCGACGCGCTCGACGACCGCACCCCATCCGAAGTGCTGCGCGCGCTCGTTGCGCGCATGGAGCGCGATCCGAACGTGGACGGCGAGCTCCGCGAGCTGGCCACCCGCCAGTTCGACGCGCGCCTGAGCGCCTATCGCGATGCATTCACGTCGCGCGGGCATGGGACGCCGGCCACCCGCGTCGCCCAGAACATGCTCGCGTTCGCGGGCGGCCCCATTCGCGCCGATGATCCGGTGGTCGTCCGTGGCGCCGCGCTCGTCGGCGAGTACCTCGCCGCCGCCGCCGACGCGTTGCGGGCAAGCTTCGGCACCGCCGAGCTGCCCGAGGACGTTCCACCGTCGCAGATCGCGCGCTGAGCGCGGAAACGAGAAGCGCCCCTGCAGGTGCAGGGGCGCTTCGGTCGTGCATGCTCGAGGGGGGACTTGAACCCCCACGCCGGTGAAGGCACAGGCTTCTGAGACCTGCGTGTCTACCAGTTCCACCACCCGAGCGTCGGGCGTGCGGGCACGCCGAGTCAGAGCATGAAATTAATCGCAGCCGCCACTCCAAGTCAACGCGTCGCGTTGCCGCTCCCACAGCGCCACTCTATGTTGCATGGCTGGCTCGCAGCGTCGCGCGCCGAGTTCCCCCGCACATGTCGAAGCCCGACGAAAAACCCGAGATCGAGTCGATCGCCAAGAACAGGCGCGCGCGGCACGACTACACGATCATCGACACCTGGGAAGCCGGCCTCGTGCTCACCGGGAGCGAGGTCAAGTCGCTGCGCGAGGGGAAGGCCAACCTCTCCGATGCGTACGGCATCGTGCGCGAGGGCGAGATCTACCTCATCAACCTGCACATCTCCGTCTACGAGCGGGCGAGCTACAACAACCACGAGCCCACGCGCACGCGGAAGCTCTTGTTGCACAAGCGGGAGATCGGGCGTCTCATTGGTGCGATCGAGCGACAGGGATTGACCCTCATCCCGCTCGAGCTGTACTTCAAACGAGGCATCGCGAAGGTGGCGATCGCACTGGGCAAGGGGAAAAAGCAGCACGACAAGCGCGAGGACGCGAAGGCGAAGGATGCCGATCGCGAGATGGCGCGCGCGGTGCGCACCCGATGATCCGCGTCCTCCTCGCGGCGCTCCAGCTCACCATCGCCGGCGCACCCGGCGGCGGCGCCGACGGCCCGCTCGTCGTCAAGAATGCGACCCGGTCCGTCTCCGTGACGCTCGTCGCGACCGCCGACGGGCCGATTCTCCGTGCCGACGCCATCCGCCCCGTCGTCCCCATCACCGTCTCGCACGTGATGGGCGAGCGGTGGATGCTGATCGTGAACGGCGCGGCGATCGAGGTGCAGACGGGGAGCCGGCTCGCGCGCGTCGGACCGGAGAGCTACCAGCTCACCGGTGCGCCGTCGGTGCGCAGGGGCGCCTTGTGGGTGCCGCTGCAGCTCGTCGTGGAGATCGTCCCGCGCGTGGTGAACAACCTCGTCTGGGATCCCGAGCGATTCGAGCTGCGCGCCTTCTCGGCGGTGACGAAGTTCGCGCGGCGCGAGGAGGCCGCCGCCGCGCGGCCGGCGCGCGCGAAGCCCGCCGAGTCCCGCCGCGTCGCGACGGAAAACGACGGCAGCATCGTGGCGTCGCATGCGTCGATCGGTCCCCTGCGCTCGCGCAAGCTGGTCGTCGTCGATGCCGGACACGGCGGGCCCGACGGCGGCATGCACGGTCCCATCGGCGGCGGCCCGCAGGTGGCCGAGAAGAACATCACGCTCATGGTGGCGAAGCGGGTGGGCGCGGCGCTCGGCAAGCGCGGCATCGACGTCAAGTACACCCGCACCACGGATACGCTCATCGCGCTCTCGGATCGCGGGCGCATCGCCAACGAGGCCCGCGCGGACCTGTTCGTGAGCATTCACGTGAATGCCGCGAACCCTGGCTGGAAGGATCCGGGCGCCGCGCGCGGCTTCGAGACCTACTTCCTGGCCGAAGCCAAGACCGAGGATGCTCGGCGCGTGGAGCAGATGGAGAACGAGGTGGTGAAGTTCGAGGCGAACTCCTCGGCGCACGCGGGTGATCCCCTCAGCTTC
>DASSIC010000078.1:0-2603 GCA_035692325.1 Gemmatimonadaceae bacterium
CTCAAAACTGACTGACCGCCGAATGACTGTCCGGCAACCCCGTTCTCGGTACTCAGTCGGGCAGCTATCCAGTCGTCCAGTCAACTACTCAGCGACTAGCCATCCAGTGTTTTCCGTTCCGCCATGGCGTCGGGTCGAACAGCGACTCGTCGAGCGGCACGTCGGTCCGGACGTCGCTGTAGTCCTCGTAGAACACGAGCTTGCCGTCGTTGTAGATCTCCACGCGCGGCGCGAGCCAGGCATCGCCGCGACGCTCGTACCTCGTGAACCGGATGTCCTGGACCTTGCTCGAGTCGCCGCGCGTCGGCTCGACGAGACGGACGAGATACAGCCGCTCGGCATCGATCCACGCCTGCTTGCGGCGCAGGTCGCCGCGTAGCGCGCCGATCACGACCATGGGGCGACCCTCGAAGGTCGCCTCGTGCACGCGATTGAGGTCGATCCCCTGCCGGCGCACGAGGGTCTCCGTGCGCTTCGCTGAATTCTCGTAGACGTCGAAGCCGAGGAGGAGCAGGTCGTTGATCCCCGGCCCGCTCTGGATCACCCGACCATTCGACGCGACGAACTGACTGTCGCGCGCATAGAGCACTCCATTGCCCGCCGACACCGGATCGAAGTCGATGCGCAGGCGACCCGGGAGGCGCATCGACTCGTACCAGGTTTCGACCTTCCAGGTGTTGTTGGGCAGCAGCCGGGACGTCTGCTGCCTGAACGTCAATGTCTTGTACCACTTGCCGGCATAGCGCGCGCGCATCGCTTCAATGACATCGCCACCATCGGCGAAGCGGGACGTGCGCGATGCGCGCGCCGGTGCGGGCGCCGACGTGGACGTCTCCGACCCGCGCGAGCAGCCGGCAACGGCGACGGTGGCGACGGCGAGCGCCGCGAGGGCGGCGCGACTGATCGAGAGATGGCTCATGCTGAAAGCTCTCCTGGCGCATCGAGCCGACGCAACGGCGTGCGTCACACTCGTACACTAGCGCCGAGTCCGCCGCGCTGGTGTCCACTGCGCCCCGCGTCTATGCTTCCGCGATGAGCGACGACGCCCCCTCCTTCGTGCGAGGCATCTTCGCCGGCGCGATCCACGACGATCTCCTCTTCCCCTTTCCCGCGTCGCTCGACGCGCGCGATCCGGACGAGGCACGCACGGTGCGCCGGCTGCTGGCCGACCTCGAACGCCTGCGCGACGCCGGAGTCATCGATCCCGCGCGGTTCGACGAGGAGGAGACGGTCCCCGACGCGACGATCCGCGCCCTTGCCGAGGGCGGATGGATGGGCCTCTCGATCCCGCGTGAGTACGGCGGGCTCGGCCTTTCGGCGGCGGCGTACGCGCACGTCTTCGGCGCCATCTCGCGCACCGATGCCGCGCTCGGCGTGCTCCTGGGCGTGCATTGCGGGCTCGGCTCAAAGGCGATCGTGCTGTTCGGCACGCCTCAGCAGAAGGCGCGCTATCTGCCCATGCTCGCGCGTGGCGAGACGCTCGCCGCGTATGCGCTCACCGAACCGGAGACGGGATCGGACGCGCAGAACATCGTGACCCAGGCGCAGCCGAACGCCGACGGCAGCTGGACCCTCACCGGCCGCAAGCAGTGGATCGGCAACGGCCATCGCGCCGGCGTGATCGCGACCTTCGCGCAGGCGCCGGTTCAGCGCGGCGGCAAGACGGTGCTGCGTCCCACGGCCTTCATCATTCGCCCCGACATGCCCGGCTTCACCGTCGCGGGGACGGTACGCAAGCTCGGCATCCGCGGATCGACGCAAGCGGAGCTCGTGTACGACTCGCTGCGCGTCCCCGCCGACCACGTGCTCGGCACGGTCGGCAAGGGATTCGGCGTCGCCGTGAAGGTGCTGAACGGGGGCCGGCTCACCCTGGCCGCCGGGTGCACGGCGGGCACGAAGTCGCTGCTCGCGCAGATGGTGGACTTCGCCGAGTCGCGCGTGCAGTTCGGCCGGCCGATCGCCGACTTCGAGATCACGCAGCGCAAGCTGGCGCGGACCGCGAGCGACGTCTACGCCGCGGATGCCATGCTCGGTGAGCTGACGCGACTCGCCGAGCATCCGGACGGCGAGTACGCGCTGGAGGCGGCGTGCTGCAAGGTGTTCGCGAGCGAGATGCTGTGGCGCGCGGCGGACGAGATGGTGCAGGTGGCGGGCGGACGCGGCTACGTGAAGCCCTATCCGTACGAGCGGCATCTCCGCGACGCCCGCATCAATCGCATCTTCGAGGGGACGAACGAGATCCTGCGGCTGTTCATCTCGCTCAACGGCATCCAGGCCCCGGCGGCGCAGCTCAAGGAGCTCGGCGTCGCGCTGCGTCGCCCGCTGCAGAACCTCGGCCTCATCTCCGGCTTCGCCGCGTCGCGCCTCGCCAGCCGGTTCGGCGCCACGCCCACGCTCGACGTCGCGCTGCACGAGCGGCTTGCGCCGCATGCGCGCCACTTCGAGAAGCACGTCGCCGAGATGAAGGACGCAGCGGAACGGGTGATCCGCGTATATCGAAAGGAAGTGGTGGAGCGCCAGCAGGAGCTGGAGCGCTTGAGCGACATGGCGATCGAGCTGTTCGCCACGGCGTGCGTGCTGGCGCGTACGCAACAGCTGCTGGC
>DASSIC010000079.1:0-3073 GCA_035692325.1 Gemmatimonadaceae bacterium
AGGCGTGGCGGATATGCGAGCTCGGGAATGCCGGTCCAGTCGCGCACCGGCTGAAGCGCCGGCGGCGGCAGCCGGTCGGCACAGAAGGAGTCCAGATGACCGCTCCGTTCAGTCACGCGCGCCCTCCCGTTCGGCGTACGCTCCGAGCACCTGCCCGGCGATGACGAGCTGCTGCACCTCGGTGGTGCCCTCGTAGATGCGCAGCGCGCGGATCTCGCGGTACAACCGCTCCACCGGGTTCCCCGACTCCACGCCGCGTGCGCCGAGGAGCTGCACGGCGTCGTCGATCACCCGCTGCGCCGCTTCGGTGGCGAACAGCTTGGCCATCGCCGCCTCGCGCGTGATGCGCGTGGCGCCATGATCGCGCGTCCAGGCCGCACGGTAGATCATCAGAGCGCTCGCGTCGATGGCCGTCGCCATCTGGGCGAGCCTGGCCTGGGTGAGCTGGAACTCCTGCAGCTTCTTCCCGAACAGCTCACGCGTCGTCACGTGCGCCAGCGCTTCGTCCATCGCGCGACGCGCGAAGCCGAGCGAGGCGGCGGCGACGGTCGTGCGGAAGACGTCGAGGGTGCCGAGCGCCACGCGCAGCCCCTTGCCGGGCTCGCCGACGACCCGGTCGGCGGGCACGCGGCAGCTCTCGAAGCGCAGCGTACCCAGTGGATGCGGCGCGATAGTGGAGATGCGCGAGGTCACCGAGAACCCATGGTCGCCCGGCTCGACGACCAGCGCGATGAACTCGCGGTCGGCGTCGCCGTGACGGCAGAACACCACGTACTGATCGGCGATCCCGCCATTGGAGATCCAGGTCTTCTCCCCGTCGATCACGTACTCGTCGCCGTCGCGGTGTGCCGTGGTGCGCATGGCGGCGACGTCGGATCCCGCTTCGGTCTCCGAGATCGCGAACGCCGCGATCGACTCACCGGAGGCGACACTCGGCAGGTAGCGCCGCTTCAGCTCGTCGCTGCCGAAGAGCGAGATCGGTCCTGCACCCAGCCCCTGCATCGCAAACGCGAAGTCAGCGAGTCCCGACGATCGGGCGAGCGTTTCGCGCGCGAGGCAGAGCGTGCGGACGTCGAGCCGCTCGTGGTGTCCGCCGTACGGCGCGGGCACGGCATATCGCAGCCAGCCCCCCTCGCCGAGCGTGCGCACCAGCGATCGACACTGCGCATCGACGTCGGTGGCTTCGTGATCGTCGTGAATCTCGCGCTGCGCCCACAGGCCCAGCTCCCGCGCGAAGGCGCGGTGTGCGTCGGTGAAGAACGGCAGGGAGAGCATGGCGGTGTCCACTAGTTCCCTTCGAACACCGGCGGCCGCTTCTCGACGAAGGCGCGGTACGCGCGCTCGAAGTCCTCGCCGCGCATGCACCGCGCCTGCATCTCCGCCTCGTAGTCGATGGCCTCGTCGACCTTCATCGACCATTCCTCGTGCAGGCAGCGCTTCGTCACCGCGTGCGACGCCGACGGGCCATGCGCCAGGATCGACGCGAGCGCCGTGGCCTCGTCGAGCACGGCGTCGGGCGCGTGAAGCTTGTTGTAGAACCCCCACCGCTCCGCCTCATCCCCGGTCATCGTGCGGCCGGTGTACAGCAGCTCGCTCGCCCGCCCGTGCCCGATGATGCGCGGCAGCATGGCACAGGCGCCCATGTCGGCGCCGGAGAGCCCGACCTTCACGAACAGGAACGCCACCTTGCTGCGCGTCGTCCCGAGCCGGATGTCGCTCGCCATGGCGAGGATCGCTCCCGCGCCCACACAGATGCCGTCCACCGCGGCGACGATCGGCTGTGGACAGGCGCGCATCGCCTTCACGAGACCGCCGGTCATCCGCGTGAAACGCAGCAGTCCGTCGAGATCGTTCGCGTTCTTCATCTGCACCAGCGGTCCGATGATGTCGTGCACGTCGCCGCCACTGCAGAAGTTGCCCCCCGCGCCGGTGATGACCACCGCCTTGACGTCGCTCACGTGGCGCAGCGCGTCGAAGGTGTCGGTGAGCTCCTGATACGACTCCAGGGTGAGCGGATTCTTCCGCTCCGGCCGGTTCAGCGTGATCACGGCGACGCGGTCGTGGACGCGCCAGCCGAAGTGCTGCGGCGTGAAGCTCGCCGCGGAGATGGAAGCGGTCACGTCGGATCGGCCTCGGTGAGAGACTGTCTGATGGAAGTGCGCAGGCGGCCCAGCAGCGCCTGCAGCTGCGCGCGATCATATGAAGAGAGTTCGACGAACAGCTCCTCGATCCACTGCTCGTGCGCGGGAACCATCGCGTCGAGCGCGCGCTTCCCCGCTGGCGTGAGCCGCACGATCTGCGACCGCCGATCGACGGCCGACGACACTCGGCTCACCACCCCCTCCTGTGCCAGACGCTCGATCAGGCCGGTGAGGTTGCCGTTCGTCACCATCAGCCGCCGCGAGAGCTCACTCATGGTGAGCCCGTTCGCGCCGGCGTCGGTGCGCTGTGCGGCATCGAGCTGCGCCAGCACGTCGAAGCGCGGCAGCGTGGTGTCGAACTCCTCGCGCAAGCGACGGCGAATCTCGCGCTCCACGAGGTTGGAGCAGGCGAGCAGCCCGAGCCACGTGCGAAGTGCGGCATGCGGCTGAACCGACGTGTCGGTGCGCTGCTCGGTCGCGCTCATCCGACCTCTCCACCGGCGATCGGCATCGCGATGCCGGTCACCGCGGCTGCGTCGGGACTGCACCGCCAGGCCACGGCGCTCGCGACTTCCGCCGGCGTGGTGAGACGTCCCCGCGGGATCCCGCGCACGAGCATCGCCTTCGCCTCCTCCGGCGATACGCCGAGCGCCTGCACGAGATTGGTGATCGCGCGGTCGGACATGTCGGTGTCGGTGTAGCCGGGGCAGACGGCGTTGACCGTCACCCCGTGCTTCGCCGTCTCGAGCGCCAGCGACCGCGTGAATCCCACCACGCCGTGCTTGGACGCGCTGTACGCGGTCATCGTCTTGTAGCCGCGCAGCCCCGCGGTGGACGCGATGTTGACGACGCGTCCCCAGCGCCGGTCGAGCATGTCCGGCAGCACGGCGCCCGTGCACAGGAAGGTGCCGGTGAGGTTCACGGCGATCGTC
>DASSIC010000080.1:0-6698 GCA_035692325.1 Gemmatimonadaceae bacterium
AGCACGCCCGAGTACACGCGGAAGAAGGTCAGCTTTCCGACGAACGGATCGGTCGCGATCTTGAACGCCAGCGCCGCGAACGGCGCCTCGTCGTTCACCGGGCGATCCTCGAAATGCTCGTCGTGATGCGGCAGGTGGCCCTGGATCGCCTTCACCTCGCTCGGCGCCGGCAGGTAGTCGATCACCGCGTCGAGCAGCGCCTGCACGCCCTTGTTCTTGAACGAGGCGCCGCACAGCACGGGGATGAACTCCATCGCGATCGTCGCCTTGCGGATCGCGCGACGGATCTCGGCCACCGACAGCTCGGTGCCGCCGAGGTACTTCTCCATCAGCTCGTCGTCGTGCTCCACCGCGGCCTCGATCGCCTCGAAGCGGGCGGCCTCGCAGGCCTCCTTGTACTCCTCCGGCACGTCCACCACGGCGAACGTCTTGCCGAGGCTGGCCTCGTCGAAGATGTACTGCTTGCGCTCGATGACGTCGATGTGGCCGGTGAACAGCTCACCCGAGCCGACCGGGAGCTGCAGCGCGAACGCCCGCTTGCTGAGACGATCCTTGATCATCGTCATGCAGCGGGTGAAGTCCGCGCCCGTGCGGTCCATCTTGTTCGAGAAGATCATGCGGGGGACCTTGTACCGGTCCGCCTGGCGCCACACCGTCTCCGTCTGCGGCTCCACGCCGGCGACGGAATCGAGCAGCGTCACCGCGCCGTCGAGCACGCGCAGCGACCGCTCCACCTCGACCGTGAAGTCGACGTGGCCCGGCGTGTCGATGATGTTGATGCGGTACTCGGGCCCGACACCCTTCTCGTACGACTGGCCGTGGCGCATCCAGAAGCACGTCGTCGCGGCGGACGTGATGGTGATGCCGCGCTCCTGCTCCTGCTCCATCCAATCCATCGTCGCGGCGCCTTCGTGCACCTCGCCGATCTTGTAGTTCTTGCCCGTGTAATAAAGAATACGCTCGGTCGTCGTCGTCTTCCCGGCATCGATGTGGGCCATGATGCCGATGTTCCGATAATTATCGAGCGGCGTTGTGCGTGCCATATATACCCGTCAGGTGTCAGTCTCGGCGCCGTCGGCGGTGCCGGAAACAAGCGCTTTATCAAATACAAACGCGGGTGGACCAGCGCCCGCAGTGGGCCGGTATCCATCCGCTCTCGCCAGGGTGTGCTCGCCTCTGCAGCGCGAGCGGGGACCCAAGGCGCGCCGAGCAACCGCGCTCGACGTCAAGTTGTCCTGCGTTTCTTGTCGGAAGCGGAACGAATCCGCCGGCCTGAGAGCCCGTCCACCCAAGGACGCCCATAATGTCGGCCGCAGTGAGCCGAGTGCACGGGCCCGATCACAAAAGCCCGTAGCCCCATAAACTTATCCGCGATTCACTGCATGTCAACCGCTCCGACATGCCCAGCGTAGACGCATTACCACGACGCGTTACGCCTCACGCCGCACCGCCCGTCGCCGCACGTCGCATCGGTCCTTCGCCTCACGCTTCCCGCCCGCGGGCCTCCCTGTACACGTAGCCCGCCGCCAGGAGGAACACCCCCACCGCCCCGTACGCTCCCACCCGCAGCAGCAACCCGCCGATATCGGACGCCTCCACGATCGCCTTCACCGCCGCATAGATCGCCAGCGCCAGCCCGGCGAGTCGCAGCCGCCCCACGCCGAATCGCCGCCCCGCCAGAATCGACCCCAGCCCGCACGCGGCGTAATACGCGATCAACAGGAAGGCAGCGACATCGGGCGTCCAGCCCCCCGCCACTTCCATTCTCCCCCAGAGGATCGCGAAGCCGATCACCGCGCCCAGCCAGACCGCCCGGTCCGCCGCACGGGCGGGTGCTCCCCCACTCCCACCGAGTGCGAGACCCGCGAGCGCGAGCCCGACCGTCACGCTCAACGCCGACGCCGACGACCGGGTCGCAAAGGGCGCGTACGCGAAGGGCTGCCGACTGGCCAGCTGATCCATTGCCGAGAGCGCTGCGCCAGCGAGCGGAACCACGACGCCCGCCAATGGCAGGATCCGCGTCTCCCCTCGGCAGCCCAGCGCAGCGAGCACACCCCAGCCCGCCAGCGCAGTCACGAGCAGGTATGGATGCGGCCAAAGCAGCAAAGCAATGGCTGCCGAGCCGAGCAGCAGCCCGGCCGTCAGATGCGCCCCACCGCGTGACGGCTCTCCCCGCAGGTGCTCCCCCCGCCACGCCAGCAGCGAAAACGCTGCCCACAGCGCGAACACGCCGCCCTGCCCTTCCCGCGTTGACGTCCATGCGGCCGCGAGCCCGAGCGACACGAAGGGGAGCGCGAGCGCGCTCGCCGTCCACAGCGCCGATCGTCGACGCACCGCGAGCGCCGCGTGCGTCACCGCCGTCAGCCAGATGACGACGACCCAGGTGATCTCCGGACGCACGTCTGGGATCCTGTCCCACGCCGCCGGAATGCCCACGAGCGCCACGGCCAGGAAGGCGCGCGACAGCCCGCTGCGCCAGCCCTCGTGCGCGAGCAGCAACGCGCCGAGCGCACACGCTCCGCCGAACAGCGACACCGCAAATGGCGAATGCCACCCTGCGGCGACCGGCAGCCCCGTGGCCGCGAGTGCGTACGCGAGCGCGCCCCCGACGAGCACCACGAACGCGCGCTCCCAACGCGGATCGCGCACGGCGTGCAAGCCGCCGAGCAGCACGATCGCGCCGAATGCGAGCATCGCGTCCGGTGAGGTGACGCGATCGAACGTGACGAAGGGCGCCGACAGTGCACCTGCGACGGCCGCGCAGAACAGGAACTCGCTGCCGTCGTGCAGCGCAAGCGCGGCGAGTGCCAGGGCGACGGCGACGACCGTCGCGAACGACACGGGCGTCGAGACCAGGTGGAGTCGAGGGCCGGCGCCCCACGCCACGAGATCGGTGAGCGCCAGCGCGAGCGCCAGCAGCGCATTGGCATAACGCACCTCGCCGCGGCGATGGAAGTACACGCCCGCCGCACCAACGCCCGCCGCCACCAGCGCCCCGAGCCCCACGCGCACCGCCGGCGTGAGCAGTCCGTGCACGACGGCGAACTGGATCAGCACGCCCACGCCCATCAGCAGCACGAACGCGCCGAGCAGCAGCGTGCCGTATCGGCCGACGAGCGACTCGATCTCCTCTTCGCGAATCGCCGCGGCGACCGCGCTCGCTCGCGCGAATGGATCGTGATGCGGATGCGGCGCGGCGGCCGCGGGAGGATCGGCGCGAATGGCGGCGCGGAGGCGTTCCATCTCCGCCGTGAGCGCCGCCACCTGCCGCTCGAGCGCCGCGAGGCGGTCGTCGTCGGGGCTCATCGCACGAAGTTACCCCTCACGCCGACGACCGCCAGCAGACGCTACGGCTTCATCACCACCTTGGTGCAGCCATCTTCCTTGTTGCAGAACATCTTGTACGCGTCCGGCGCATCCTCGAGCGTGAGGCGATGGCTGATGAGCGACGTGGTGTCGATCTCGCCGTTGAGCACGCGCTGCAGCAGGTCGGGCATGAACTGCTGCACGTCGCACTGCCCCGCCGCCATCTTCAACCCCTTCGTGAAGAAGGCGCCGAGCGGGAACTTGTCGATCACGCCCCCGTACACGCCGATGATGCTCACGCGTCCACCCTTCGCCGCCGCCTGGATCGTCTGGCGCACCGCGGTCGGGCGATCCATCTCGATCCGGAGCGTCTGCTTCACCTTGTCGGTCTTGCTCACCAGATCGTGACCGTGCGCCTCGAGCCCCACGGCGTCGATGCACACGTCGGGACCGCGCCCCCCCGTCATCTGCTTCAGCAGCTCGATGAGATCGTCCGTCTCCTCATAGTTGATCACCTCGGCCTTGCCGACGTCGCGCGCGAGCGCGAGCCGCTCGGGGAACCGGTCGATCGCGATCACGCGTTCGGCGCCCTGCAGGTACGCGCTCTGGATGGTGAAGTAGCCCACGGGACCGCATCCCCACACCGCCACGGTGTCGCCGGGCTTGATCTCACCGCGCTTCGCCGCCTGCCAGCCCGTCGGCAGGATGTCCGAGAGAAAGAGCACCTGCTCGTCGCTCACGCCATCCGGCACCTTGAGCGGTCCCACGTCGGCGTAGGGCACGCGCACGTACTCCGCCTGCCCGCCGGAATATCCACCGTACATGTGCGAGAAGCCGTACGCGGCCGCTCCTGCCTGCGCGCCGTACAGCGCCTCCGAGATCTCCCCGTTCGGATTGGAGTTGTCGCACGCGGCGAAGATCCCCTGCTTGCAGTAGTAGCAGCGCCCGCAGGAGATCGGGAATGGCACCACGACGCGGTCGCCCTTCTTCAGTCGCTTCACGTCGCGACCCACCTCGACCACCTCGCCCATGAACTCGTGGCCGAGGATGTCGCCCTTCTGCATCGTCGTGACGAAATGATTGTACAGATGCAGGTCCGATCCGCAGATCGCGGTCGCCGTGACCTTCACCACGACGTCGCTCTGTTGCACGATCTCCGGATCGGGGACCGTGTCCACGCTCATCTTGCGCGTGCCCTGCCAGGTGACTGCCCGCATGCGTGTCGCTCCTATTCCGTTGGCGTGGCGCCGACGTACGCGGAATCCTCGCGTCGCCGAGCAGAGGTCGTGATCTCTCCGGTCTCCATGAGCTGCTTGAACTTCCGGAGGTCCTCGCGCACCTGGCGATCCGGATCCTCGCCGAACAGCTTCGCGATCACGAAGCCCAGCTTCCCCGCCGGCGGCTCGACGCCCATCACCACCTTCACGATCGTGCCACGGCCGGCTGGAGCGTCACTGAAGTGCACGGAGCCGGCATTCGGCACCTCCGCGTCCCCGATGCTCTTCCAGGCGATGAGGCTGCCATCGACCTCGTTGATGATCTCGGCGTCCCATTCCACTACCGTGCCCGCCGGCGCCTTGGCGACCCAGTGCGAGCGCGTCGGCGACTCCACGCGTACGGCCTCGAGATGCTGCATGAAGCGCGGAAGATTCTCGAAGTTGCGCCAGAAGCTGAACAGCGTCTTCCGGTCCGCCGCGATCGTGACGGCGCGCTCCACCTTCACCGCGCGCCGCGCGTTCACCGTCGCGGCACGTCCGGACACGTCGCTGTGCGATGGGCCGAGGATCGCATCGACGTTCCCGGTGCTCACGCCCATCGCCTGATAGACGGGACAGTGACCGGTGGCGCCGCGGAGGACGAAGGCACCGCCGAGCAGCGCGGCGATCGCGCCGGCCGGATCTCGGCGCCGGATTCCGTAGGTGACCAGCGCCGCTCCGAGTGCGACGGATCCGATGCGCTCGGGCTGCGCGACGTTGTGCGCGCCGGCATCGTAGTGCATCGCGTGCTGCCGTGCGCCATTGGAACGCACGACGCCTGATTTCGTGCGTCGCGGTGCCGCTGTGGCGAGTGACATGTGACCTGCTCCCAGTTGAAAGATGCGGAAACGAAGGCCGACCTCGATCGAGGTCAGCGTAGATCGATGTAGGAAGGGGGCGAAGCGGCGGCGGACGTGCTCGACGCCGCCGCCGCGGTGACGTCGTAACCGCCGTCCGCGGCGGCCAGCTCGGCACCCTGCGCGAGTGACACGTCGTCGGCCGGCGAAAGGGCATGTGCGTCGGTCGTCGAACGGCTGCGCCGGCTGAGTGCGACGCCAAGCCCGATCGCGGCACCGATGGCCAGCCCGGTGACGGCCATGGCGCGTGGGCTCACCTCGGCCGGCGGCACGTCCACCACGCCGCTCGCGTTCATGATCGCTGGCCGGTCGCGATAGCGCCCATGCGCGGGGCGCGCGCGCGAATCGAACTGCGAGGCGAGCTGCCGCAGCTCGGTCTGCAGCCGCTCACCGCGCATCGGCGCGCCGTGTCCGGTGATGGCCGCGCTGGGCGAGTAGTCGGCGAGGTGGCGCACCGACATGCGCGCCGCGCCCCAGTCAGGGGTGAGATACATCGGCGGACCGTGCATCTCCGGCCGCTGCGTCAGCGCTGCGATGAGCGATTCGTTCTTCGTCGTGACGAAGGCGTCGCCGGCGATGAGTGTCCGATCGCTGTCGCGCACGAACGAGACATGGCCCGGCGAATGGCCGGGCGTGGGAATCCAGCGCCACCCGCGCATCCCCGGCACGCTGCCGTCAGCCGGCAACGCATGCACGCGTGCGCCCAGGTCGATGGGTCCTCTCGGGAAGAGCACCGAGAGCACGCTCATCGCGCCTCCGCCGACGAACGGATCGGCCGGCGGATACGCCGAACGCCCCGTGAGATAGGGCAGCTCGAGCTCGTGGGCGTACACCGGCGCATCCCAATCGCGCGTCAACGTATGGATCGCGCCCACGTGATCGACGTGTCCGTGCGTGAGCAGGATAGCCGCCGGCCGCGACTCGGCGCCGAACAACCGCGCGGCCGCGCGCTTGATCTTGTCAGCCGAGCCTGGCAGCCCCGCGTCGACGAGCGCCCACTCGCGATCTGCGGCGCCCGGCGCGCCGACGAAGCACACGTTGACGAACGTGTCGAGCAGGTAGGAGACGTCGGTCGCGACGTACCGCGGCGCGTCGGGGCGCGCGTCGCGATGAAGAACCATGTCGAGCATGTGTCGGCGCCCTCGGGTGAGGCGTCTTCCGGCGAGACGCTCCCCTCGACTGTTCAAGCAACATGCCCACGACATCGTCCCGGGGCGAGCGCTCGCCGGCAGCGCACGCTCCGCGCGATGCGAATTACGTCGTTCGCGCCACGATCACG
>DASSIC010000081.1:0-12927 GCA_035692325.1 Gemmatimonadaceae bacterium
CTCTAGCCTGAGCAGCCAATGAGCGCATGACGGGACGATCGACTGCGACCTCCCATGCGGAGCAGCCGAGCCTTAGCTTGAGAGCATGACCGCCTCTGCGCTCCCCGCTCGTCCGCGCACCCGCTGGCTCCTCCCGGAGCCGCCGGATCCGGCGATCGTGCGCACGCTGTGTGACGAGCTGCTGCTGCCGGAGCCGATCTGTCGCCTCCTTGCGCTGCGCGGACATGCGCCGGCCGAGACGGCCAAGCGGTACCTGCGTCCGCGGCTCGATCAGCTGCTCCCTCCCGAGCAGATGCTCGATCTCGATCGCGCTGTCGAGCGGCTCGTGCACGCGATTCAGCGGGGCGAGACGATCCTCGTGCACGGCGACTACGACGTCGACGGCATGAGCTCCACCGCGCTGATGACGCGGGCGCTGCGCGCCGTCGGCGGCAAGGTCGTCCCGTTCATCCCGCAGCGGCTCGTCGACGGCTACGACCTCGGCGACGCCGGCGTGCGCGCGGCACGCGCCGCCGGGGCGACCGTCGTCGTCACCTGCGACTGCGGCACGAGCGCCGTCACCCCCGTCGCGACGCTCCAGAGCGAAGGGATCGACGTCATCATCAGCGACCATCACCTCCCGGGCGGCGATCTCCCGAATGCCTTCGCGGTGCTGAATCCCAAGCGCCCCGGCTGCGAATCGGAGGACAAGGATCTCGCGGCGGTCGGCGTCGCGTTCAAGCTGGCGATGGCCGTCACGCGGGCGCTCGGCGGCAACGAGAACACCGTGTTCGGCATGCTCGACCTCGTCGCGCTCGCGACGATCGCCGACATCGCGCCGCTGCGCGGTGAGAACCGCGTGTTCGCGCGCTACGGGCTCAAGATGCTCGCCGAGACGAAGAACGTCGGCCTGCGCGCGCTGATCCGTGCGGCGGGACTCGACAACAAGGCGCTCACCGCCGGTCGCGTCGGCTATATCCTCGCTCCCCGACTCAACGCCGTGGGGCGACTCGGCCACGCGCTGCGCGGCGTGGAGCTGCTGCTGGCGACGAACGAGCACGAGGCGAACTCCATCGCGCGCGAGCTCGAGGAGCTGAACGCGCGGCGGCAGGACATCGACCGCGCCGTGCTCGACTCGGCGCGTCGCCGCGTCATGCAGATGGACCTCGACGAGACCTACGGGATCGTGCTCGCCGAGGAAGGCTGGCATCCGGGGGTGATCGGCATCGTCGCCTCGCGACTCGTGGAGGAGTTCGGCCGACCGACGGTGCTCATCGGGCTCGATGGCGACGAAGGGAAGGGCTCCGGTCGCTCCATCTCGCGGTTCGATCTGCACGCGGGCATCGGGCGGTGTCGTCACCTCCTCAAGCGCTTCGGCGGACACCGGAGCGCGGCGGGCGTCACGATCGCGCGCGACCAGGTGACCGAGTTCGCGCGCGCCTTCAACGAGTCGGCGCGCTCGGTGCTCAGCCCGGACGATCTCGTGCCGGAGCTGCGGATCGACATGGAGGTCGCCATCGGCGATCTCACGCCGGGGTTCGAGTCGCTGCTGCGCCACCTCGAGCCGTGCGGCATGGGGAATCCCGCACCCGTGCTGATGACGCGCGGCGTGCGGCTCGCGGCGCCGCCGCGCACGGTCGGGCAGGGCGGCCTCAAGCTGCGGCTCGAGAACGAGAGCGGCGATCCGATCGAGGCACTGGGCTGGTCGCTGGGAGCGCGCATCGGCGAGATCGACGTGAACCGGCCGCTCGACATCGCATATCGGCTGGAGCGCGACGAGTGGCAGGGCGCGTCGCGGCTGCAAGCCAGGCTCGCCGACTTCCGGACCTGATCCGCACCGAATGCGCATCGTCGCGGGGCGGTGGAAGGGACGGCGTCTCACCGCACCGGCGGGGCGCACCGTGCGGCCCACGGCCGATCGCGTGCGTGAAGCGTGGATGAGCATCGTGCAGCCCTGGCTTCCCGAGGCCCGCGTGCTCGACCTGTTCGCCGGGTCGGGCGCGCTCGGCATCGAGGCCGTGTCCCGCGGCGCCGCGCAGGCCGATCTGGTGGAGAATGCCGCGCTCAGCCTGCGCGCGATCGCCGACAACCTCGAGAAGATCGACGCCGGCGACCTGGTGCGCGTGTACCGCGTCGACGCACTCCGCTTCGTCCGTGCCCTCGAGCCAGGTGCGTACGACGTCGCCTTCGCCGATCCGCCATACGACCTCGGCCTCGCCGCGCAGATCGCCGAGCGGTGGCTCGAGGTCCCGTTCGCCGACGTGCTGGGCGTCGAGCATCGCGCCTTCGAACCGATGCCGGCGGGGGGCGACAAGCGCCGGTACGGGGACACGGCGATCACCTTCTACAGGATGATGGAATGACGGGATGACGGGTGATCCGTCGTCCGGCGTTCCGTCCGCCCGTCCTCCCGTCCTCCCGTCCCCCCCTTACATTCCCCCCGTGCCGAACTCACGCGTCGCCATCTATGCCGGGAGCTTCGACCCCATCACGCGGGGACACGAAGACCTGATGCACCGCAGCCTGGAGTTCGTCGACCGGCTGGTCGTCGCCGTGGCGATCAACTCGTCCAAGGCGCCGCTCTTCACGATCGACGAGCGCGTCGCCCTGATCCGCAGCGCCGTCGGACACGAGACACGCATCGAGGTGCGCTCGTTCGGCGGATTGCTCGTGGACTTCGCGCGCGAAGTCGGGGCGTCGCTGCTGATTCGCGGGCTGCGGGCCGTGAGCGACTTCGAGTACGAGTACCAGATGGCGCTGATGAATCGGCACCTGTCCCCGAAGCTGGAGACGGTGTTCATGGTGCCCTCGCTCGACACGACCTACATCAGCGCGAGCCTCGTGCGCGAGGTGGCGCGCTACGGTGGCAACGTGGACGACCTGGTGCACGAGACCGTTGCCGACGCCCTGCGCGCCAAGACTGCCCCGAAGTGAGGTTTCTCGACTCCGTCTACACCCGGGCAGCGGCACAGCCGCGCCGCATCGTCTTCCCGGAGCACGATGATCCGCGCGTGATGGAGGCGGTCTGCGCGCTCGCCAAGCGGGGCATCATCGAGCCGGTGCTCGTGGGTCGCGCCCGCGGTGCCGGCGATCCGTGCGAAGCCATCGACCCCGCGGTTGGCGGGTTGGCCGACGAGGTCGCGGCCGAGCTGCTGGCGAGCACGCGCGGACGGCCCATCACGCCAGAGGACGCGGCGCAGCAGGCGCGCAATCCGCTGCTCGTCGCCGATGCCCTCGTGCGGTGGGGCCGCGCCGACGGCTGCGTCGCCGGCGCCGTGTACACCACGGCCGACGTGTTGCGCGCCGCCATCAAGCTGGTCGGCGCGGACGACGGCGTGCAGACGATCTCGAGCGCCTTCTACATGGTGGTGCCGCCCTTCCGGGGACCCGATGAGGAGGTGCTCACCTTCACCGACTGCGCGGTCGTGCGGTACCCGTCGGCGAGCCAGCTGGCCGACATCGCCCTGGCCGCGGCGCGCGATCGGGTGCGCATCGTGGGCGACATTCCGCGTGTCGCCTTCTTATCTTTCAGCACGCGCGGGAGCGGGGCGGGGTCGAGCGTCGATCTCGTGCGTGCGGCCGTGGCCGAGCTTCGGCAAAAAGCACCGGACTTGGCAGTGGACGGAGAATTGCAAGGGGACGCTGCGCTTATCGAAGGGGTAGCGGCCCGCAAGGCGCCGGACAGCCCCGTCGGCGGCAGGGCGAATGTGCTGGTCTTCCCCTCGCTCGACGCGGGAAACATCGCCTACAAGCTGGTACAACGGTTGGCCTCGGCGCACGCGGTCGGTCCGATCCTTCAGGGGATTCGCCGGCCGTGCAACGATCTCTCGCGCGGAGCGACGGCCGAGGACATCTTCAACGTGGCTGCCATCACCGCTCTACAGGCGGCAGGGGTTGCGGCCACCGCACCGAACGAGCACCGCCAGGAGACAGGCACATGAGCTTCTCGATCAAAAAAGAGGGCGAAATCGTCGTGGTAGATGTTGAAGGTCAGCTGATCGTCGGGAACCGACAGGAGCTCAAGCAGAAGGTCCTCGACGAGCTGGAGCGCGGCGAGAAGAAGTTCCTCATCGACTTCGCCCAGACCGGCTATATCGACAGCTCGGGTCTTGGCGTCCTCGTGTCGCTCTCGAAGAAGATTCGCGAGCAGGGCGGCGAGCTTCGTCTCGCCAACCTGAACGACGACCTGAAGACGCTGTTCGAGCTCACCAAGCTCGACACGCTGTTCCAGATTTCCGACACGCGCGACCGCGCGCTGTCCAGCTTCTGATGTCTCGGCAATCGGCCCGCCCCTCACCGGGCGGGCCGATTGTCGTCACACCCGGGTAGTACCCCGGCCGCGAGTGACTTCGCGCCCACGCCGCTCACGCCCCCGCCATGGCCGCGTCTCCCCAGCCCGACGCCGGGCTTCGTGTTTCCCTGGAAGTCGAGATTCCGAGTGACGTCGCCTACATCGAGCGCGTCGTCGATCTTGTGCGATACTCCTGCTCGGAGCTCTCCTTCAACTCCCACCAGCTCGCGCTCAACGTTCCCGTGGCGCTGAGCGAAGCCCTCTCCAACGCGATCCTGCGCGGCAACCAGGAGCACCCGGACAAGCGCGTGCTCGTGCGCGCGGCCGTGGACGCGATTCGCCTGGTGCTGGAGATCGCCGACGAAGGCGTGCGCTTCGACATCGACGCGAACACGCGCGATGCGACCGATCCGGACAACCTCGAGCGCGAGGACGGCCGCGGCCTGTTCCTCATGCGCGCGCTGATGGACCAGGTGGAGCGCTTCGACGCGTCGCCCGGCACCTCGCAGGGCAACATCGTCCGGCTCACGCTCACGCGCGCATGAGCGAGCTGGGTGAGGTGCTCACCGCCTACTACGAGGCCACCGGCTGCGACGCAGCGGTGTGGCGTCGCGATGGCGCGGACGAGACACCTCTCCGCTGGATCTCGGGGACGCGCCGCGAGGCGCCGCCCGCCGAATCGCTCCTCCCCCCGCTGGGCGTGATCCGTGACGAGCCGACCGAGCGCGGACGACTCGTCATCGTGCCGATCGCCGGCCCGCGACCCGCGTGGCTCGTGCTCGGCCCCTGTCCCATCGAGCGGCGCGAGATCGATCGCTACCTCAAGTTCCTGCGGCCGGTCGTCGCGCAGTATCTCCAGAACACGCTCGAGGTGGAGCATGCGGCGAACGAGCTGGCCGAGCGCTACGAGGAGATCAATCTTCTCTACTCGATCAGCGAGATCCTCGGCCGCACGGTGTCGCTCGAGGAAGGTGCGGCGACGATCCTGCGCGAGGTGAGCGAGACGGTGGGGGCGCGGCGCGCGTCGATCCTCGTGCACGACCGGACGTCGGAGTCGCTCGTCGTCGTCGCGCGATTGGGCGGAGAAGGCACGCCCACGCCGCCCATCGCCCTGGACGACGAATGCAGCGTGAGCGCGCACGTCTTCCGCACCCTGCATTCGATGATTGCCGAAGAGGGACAGATGCCCTGCGCCGCCGAAGCGGCGTTCCGGCGCGGCGCGATGCTCACCGTGCCGATCCTCTGGACGACGCAGGATGGCAGCGAGCCGCTCGGCGTCGTCAATCTGTCCGACCGCCGGTCGGGGCAGGCGTTCACCGCTGGCGACCAGAAGCTCGTCACGGCAATCGCATCGCAGATCGGCGCGGCGATCCAGAATGCGCGCCTCGTCACGCAGTCGCTCGATCAGCAGCGGCTGCAGCAGGAGATGACGCTCGCGCACGACCTGCAGATGAAGCTTCTCCCCGACGCGGCGCACGTCGCCCCGGAAGCGAACGTGGCGGCGCGGGTGGTGCCGGCCGAGGACGTCGGCGGCGACTTCTACAACCTGTATCGCCTGTCCGGCGGCCGGATCGGCGTGATGATCGGCGACGTCAGCGGCCATGGCTACCAGGCGGCGCTCATCATGGCGCTCACCATGAGTGCGTCGGCGATTCACGCGCAGGGTACGGACGATCCGTCGGAGATGCTCCGGCGCCTGTACGTCTCGGTGAAGGAGGAGCTGACCACCACCGAGATGTTCGTCTCGGCGCTCTATGCCGTCGTGGATCGCGAACAGGGTCGGCTGCGGTATGGCAACACCGGGCACCCGCACGCGTTCGTGGTGAGCCGCGACGGGAAGGTCGAGCGGCTCATGGCGGGAGGGCCGCCGCTCGGCATGGCGGATGAAGCGCCGGACTCGATGACGCGCCCGTGGGACGTCGGCGGTGACATTCTCGTGCTCTTCACCGACGGCATCACCGATGCGCGCAACCGCGACGGGCTCCGCCTCGACGAGGGACCGGTGCTGGAGACCGTGGTGAAGCACCGGGACGAACCGCCGGCCCAGATCGCCGGCCGCGTCTTCGCCCTGCTCGACAACTACACCGGCGACACGCCGCGCCGCGACGATCTGACGCTCGTCATCCTCAAGAGCTGATGACCAGCGACGACGCGGGCGGCGCGCCGCGCCGCCGCGGCGCGTTTCCTCCGACGCGCAAGAGCCTCGGCCAGCACTTTCTCTCCGATCGCCGCATCCTCGGCCGCATCGCCGATGCGCTCCAGCTGAAGGGCGGGGAAACGGTGCTCGAGATCGGCCCCGGCCGCGGGGCGCTCACCGACATCCTCGCCGAGCGCGCGGGACGGCTGATCGCGATCGAGTACGATCGCGCGCTCGCGGATCTGCTGCGGCAACGCTACGCGAAGCGTGGCAACGTGCTGATCGCCGAAGCGGACGTACTGGAAGTGTCGCTCGGCGAGCTGGCGGCGGGACCGTACGTGCTGGTGGGCAACGTGCCGTACTACATCACCACGCCCATCCTGTTTCACGCGCTCGTGCCCCCGCGCGCCGAGCGTGCCGTGTATCTCGTGCAGCGCGAGGTCGCCGATCGTCTCGCGGCGGCGCCGGGGAGCAAGGAGTACGGCGGCCTCACGGTGAACGTGGCCGCGGTGGCGAAGGCCGAGACGCTGTTCCGGGTGCCCGCTGGCGCCTTCTCGCCGCCGCCCAAGGTGGAGAGCGCCGTCGTGCGCATCACGCCCCTCGCCACGCCACTCGTGGAGCCGGCCGAGGAGAAGCCACTGCGCACGCTGGTGCAGAATGCGTTCGGGATGCGCCGCAAGCAGATGCGTCGCGTCGTGCGCTCGCTGCTCGCGCTGGACGCCACCGCCGCTGATGCCCTGCTCGCCGCGGCGCACATCGATCCGGAGGTGCGTCCGGAGACGCTGACGCCGGAGCAGTTCGTCGCGCTGTTGCGGGCTACTCGCGGTTCGTGAGGGCGAAGGAGAGCCCCTCGAGCTCCATCGCCATGTTCACCGTCTTCACCGTCACGTCGGCCGGCGCGTGCAGCTGGGCCGGCGCGAAGTTGAGGACTGCCTTGATCCCCACCTTCACGACGCGGTCCAGCACCGCCTGGGCGCCCTCGCTCGGAATGGCGAGGACCGCGATGTCGGGGCGCTCGTGGGCCACGTCCGCTTCGAGACGCGCCATGTCGCGCACCTCGATCCCTTCGAGCGTCTTCCCGATCTTCTCGGGGTTGGTGTCGTACGCACGCAGGATGCGGAAGCCCCGCTGGCGGAAGCCCCGGTACTGGGCGAGCGCCGCGCCGATCTTGCCGGCGCCGATGATGACCACCCGCCAATCCCGGCCCAGGCCGAGGATGTCACGGAGCGCTCCGGCGAGCTCGGGGACGGAGTAGCCAAGGCCGCGCTTGCCGAAGGATCCGAAGAAGGACAGGTCCTTTCGCACCTGAGCCGACGTCGTGCCTCCGCGGCGCGCCAGCTCGTCGCTCGACACGGTCGCCAATCCCCGCTCCTCGAATTCCTCGAGAAAGCGCAGGTAGATGGACAGTCGGCGAACGGTCGAGTCGGCGATGTGTTTCACGGCGTGCTCGTAGCTTGTGAATTCATTCACAAACTAGCCGCCGCTTTCGCTCTGCACCAGACGCGGCCGCTCAGTGAGCCCAACGTCATGTGGCGCATGGGTATGCGTGTGTTTGCGCCCGTTGTATCTTGCGTCGTGAGCAGCGAACAACCCCTCCTGAACGCCGTCGATCCGGTGAGTGGCACCCGGCTCGAGCCATTCGCCACCGCCGGCGTGAGCACCAGACCCGAGTCCGGCCTCCTTGCCCGACGCGCCGCGGACTTCCTTCGGGCCGGTCCCGCCGACTCCGCCTCGCTCATCGCCAGCGTCTGCCAGCTGTCGGCGGTCCCGGCGGTCGTGGCCGAGCACATGGCGCTGACCCTGTTGCGGGATCATCCGCGGTTCGCGCGCACCGCGGACGGCGCGTGGCGCCTGTCGGAGCCGGCGCCCCCCGGGTGGCGGATGGCGGCGCCGGACGAGGAGCCGCTCCTGTCGTCGCTCACCTTCGCCGTCGTGGACGTCGAGACCACTGGCGGTCGTCCCGACACAGGTGATCGCATCACCGAGATCGCGGTCGTGACGGTGAAGGACGGAGCGGTGGTCGACGTCTTCGAGACGCTCGTGAATCCCGAGCGCTCCATCCCGCCGTTCATCACGCGGCTCACGAACATCTCGTGGGAGATGGTGCGCGACAAGGCACCATTTCGCGACGTCTGCAGCGACGTGCTGCGCGCGCTGGACGGCAGTGTGTTCGTGGCGCACAACGCCAACTTCGACTGGCGGTTCGTCAGCGCCGAGGTGGCGCGCAGCACCGGCCGCGAGTTGACGGGCCGCCGCCTGTGCACCGTGCGGCTGTCGCGCCGCCTGCTCCCGCAGCTTCGGTCCCGCTCACTCGACTGGGTGGCTCGACACTACGGCGTGGAGATCCCGCACGGGATGCGACACCGCGCGGCGGGCGACGCGCTCGCGACCGCGCGCTGTCTGCTACGCCTGCTCGACGATGCGCGCTCGCACGGCTGCGAACGGTGGTCGGAGCTCGAGCGCTTCCTGGCGCGAGGTACGGCGACGGCGAAAAAGAAGCGGCGCCGACGTGGGCTGTCGGGGATGCCGAAGCCGGTGGACAAGGACACGACCGCGTAGTGTCATCCCGCGGGCGCGAAGCGACTGTCGGGATCTGCTGTCCGCGCCGAGTGGCCTGGTCCGTCTCGAAACCGCCAATGCAGTTGATCCGTCCCACGCTCGCTAGTATTTCCTGAATGCCCCTGCTTCCGCTCGTAACCTCCCGGTCTCTCGGCGACCTCAAAGTCCACGCCCTCCAGGCCGGACTCCAGCAGCTCGACGGCGGCGCGATGTTCGGCGTCGTGCCCAAGACGCTGTGGGAGAGAAAGATTCCCGCCGACGACCGGAATCGCATCCCGCTCGGCATGCGCTGTCTGCTCATCGAGCATCCTGATGGACTCGTGCTCATCGACACCGGGGCGGGGGACAAGGAGAGCGAGAAGTTCTACGGGATCTACGGCATCGAGAACTCGCCGATCGGCGGGGTGGGGCCCACGCAGCTCGAGAGCGCACTGGAACAGGCGGGCTTTTCCGCCGCGGACGTCACGCTCGTCATCAACAGCCATCTCCACTTCGATCACGCCGGGGGCAACACGCGAAAGGGAGAGAACGGCGCCGCGGTGCCGAGCTTCCCGAATGCCCGCTACGTCGTGCGCAAAGGGGAGTGGGACTGGGCGCATCATGCGAACGAGCGCACGTCGGCGAGCTACTTCGCGCACAACTACGACCCGCTCCAGGCGAGCGGCCAGCTCGAGCTGGTGGACCACGACGCGCCGATCCTGCCGGGGCTGTCGCTGCGGCGGACGCCCGGCCACACGCCGCATCATCAGGGGATCCTGATCGAGTCGGGCGGCGAGCGGATGTTCTATCTCGCCGATCTCTCGCCCACGACCTCGCACGTGCCGCTCCCCTGGATCATGGGCTACGACGTGGAGCCCCTGGTCACGCTGGAGACCAAGCGGCGGCTCTGGGCGGAGGCGGCGGCCGAACGGTGGACGATGGTGTTCGAGCACGACTCGGTGCATGCCTTCGGGCGAATCGTGTCGGACGGCAAGGGCTACATGTGCGAAGTGCTGGCCTGACCGCCTTGACCCAGCCCCCCGGACGGCCTAACTTGCGTCCTGACAACCAGCTAAGCGGGCGCGCCGAACAGTACGTGGCGCTCCCCACCCTCTGGCCCTCGCATCCAGTCGCGGGGCGTGCTGCAGGAGTCCTGATCTAGCTCGCGGCCCCGGCCTCATTCGGGAGGGCGTCGCGTGTCTTTGCGGACTCTTCTCCAGAAGGTCCGCTTTTTTGTGCTCTCTTTCCGAGGCTACGAGTATTCAGGACACTACGAAGCGCGTGCGGGTCAATCGCATGATCCGTATCAGTCCGGTCCGCGTGATCGGCGCCGACGGCTCTCAGCTCGGGATTCTCGAGGTGGACGCGGCGCTCCGGATGGCGGAAGATGCCGGACTGGATCTGGTCGAAGTCGCCGCGACCGCCCGCCCCCCGGTCGTCCGCATCATGGACTACGGGAAGTACAAGTTCGAGATGGCCAAGCAGGCGCGGGTGGCGAAGAAGAAGCAGCACGTGATCGAGCTCAAGGAAGTGAAATACCGTCCCGGGATCGACGATCACGACTTCGACACCAAGACGCGGCACGCACGACGCTTCCTGGAAGAGAAGAACAAGGTGAAGGTGACCATGATGTTTCGTGGTCGGCAGGTCGCCCATCCCGAGCTCGGCCAGGCCGTGCTCGACCGGGTGAGCAGTCAGTTGTCGGACATCGCGAAGATCGAGAGCGCGGGCCGGCTGGAAGGCAAGTCGATGACGATGATTTTGACGCCCAAATAAGAGAGCGTTTTATGCCGAAGATGAAGACCCACAAGGGCGCCGCGAAGCGGTTCAAGATGACCGGTGCCGGCAAGGTGAAGCGCTACAAGGCCTTCAAGAGCCACATCCTGACCAAGAAGACCTCCAAGCGGAAGCGCAATCTGCGCCGCGCGGGGCTCATCGCCACGAACGGCGAACAGAAGCGAATCAAGCGCCTGATTCAGGCCGCGTAATAGGAGCCGACCATGCCACGCGCCGTATCGAACGTCCCGCGCCTCAAGCGGAAGAAGCAGATCCTCAAGCACGCCAAGGGCGCCTTCGGCGCTCGTTCCAAGCTGTGGAAGGCGGCCAAGGAAAACGTAGAAAGGGGCTGGAAATACGCCTATCGGGATCGCAAGAACAAGAAACGCGATTTCCGTCGGCTGTGGATCGTCCGCATCAACGCGGCCGCTCGCCAGCACGACATGAGCTACAGCGTCTTCATCAACGGGCTCGGACTCGCCGGCATCGAAGTGGATCGGAAGATCCTCGCCGACATCGCCGTCCGCGATCCGCAGGCCTTTGGTGCGCTCGCCGAGAAGGCGCGCGCCGCCCTGAACGCCGCGTAAGTAGTTTCCCGCAGGCACTCGGCGGCGGCGCGACCTGAGGGTCACGCCGCCGCCGATTCGTTTGGTCGATCGGCGCGACGAGCTCGAACCAAATCGACAAGGCAGTTGGTTGATCCGCCTGTTCCGCTCGTTCCGTGGTTTCCGTGTATTCTGTTCAACAGATTGCACGGAACAACCGGAAAAAACGGAACAGGCGGATGACAGCCGAAGATCGCTCGCACCGGCGCGAAGACATTGGAAACAGCGAATCATTAGCGATGCCCTCCGAGAACTCCACGCTCGAGCAGTATCTGACCAACGCCAGAGAAAACGCGGGCCGCGGCCTTGCTGCGTTCTCGCAGGCGACCGATGCCGACGCACTGGAGCAGGCGCGCATTCAGTTCCTCGGCGACAAGCGCGGTGAACTGCTCGCGCTGCAGAAGGCGCTCGGTTCGCTGCCGGCTGAAGCGCGACGCGACGCGGGCCGCGCATTCAACGAGGCGAAGACGGCGCTGAACCACGCGCTCGACGAACGTCGCGTCGCGCTGGCACGCGCCAGCGCGAGCAGTGGCCCCGCGCTCGATCTCACCATGCCCGCCCGTCACCGCTGGCGCGGCGCGAAGCATCCGGTCACGCTCGTGATCGACGAGATCGTCGACATCTTCCGCGAGCTCGGCTTCACCGTCGCGCTCGGGCCGGAGAGCGAGACGGAGTGGTACAACTTCATCGCGCTCAATTTCCCGCCCGATCATCCGGCGATGGACCTGCACGACACCCTCTACCTCGGTGAGGGGGCGTTGCTGCGCACGCACACGTCGCCGGTGCAGGTGCGCACGCTGCAGCGCTACGCGCCGCCGATTCGCATCCTCGCGCCAGGCACGGTGTTCCGCCGCGACCCGTTCGACGCGTCGCATGCGCCCGCGTTCGCGCAGGTGGAGGGGCTCGCCGTGGACGAGGGGATCTCGTTCGTCGACCTGAAGGCGACGCTGACGCACTTCGCCCGCCGGTTCTTCGGCGCGGAGACGCGCACGCGCTTCCGCCCGAGCTTCTTCCCGTTCACCGAGCCGTCGGCCGAGATGGACGTCGAGTGCCAGCTCTGCCACGGCAGGGGGTGCGCGGCGTGCAAGGGCACCGGCTGGATGGAGATCATGGGCTCGGGCATGGTGCATCCGAGCGTCCTCGAGTCCGCGGGGATCGACAGCGAGCGATACACGGGCTGGGCGTTCGGCATGGGGCCGGCGCGCATCGCGATGCTGCGTTATGGGCTGCCGGACATCCGGCTGCTCTACGATTCCGACGTCCGGTTCCTCGAGCAGGTGGCCGAATGAACGCCTCGGTGGAATGGCTGAACGCATTCGTCGAGAGCGGGCTCACGGCCACCGCGCTGCGCGACCTGATCACCGGCCACACGGCGACGGTGGATGAGCTGGTGGCGCTGCGCGCCGACCTCGCCCCCATCGTCGTCGCACGCGTCGTGGAGGAAGCGGCGCACCCCGACTCGGATCACCTGCACGTGACCAAGGTGGACATGGGCACGGGTGAGCTGCTGGACGTCGTGTGTGGTGCGCCGAACGTCCGGGCGGGGAAGCTGTACCCGTTCGCGCCCACCGGTACCGTGATGCCGGGCGGCCTCAAGATCG
>DASSIC010000082.1:0-7082 GCA_035692325.1 Gemmatimonadaceae bacterium
GTCTTGCGCATCGCCGACGTCGATGCGGCGCGCGGACGCTGCACCGTGCGCGTCAACGACCGCTGACCTTCACACTCCCATGCTGCCAGAAATGTCCAGCCTCATCGTCGTCGCCGTCATCGTCGTCGGCGTCCTGTTCGCGCTTCCGATCATCGTCGCGTCCTTCCTCCGCAACGTCGAGGCGGGCACCATTCGCCTCGTGAGCTGGCTCGCCGGCGGCACGGTGATCTACCGCGGCCCCGGCAAGTCGAAGGAGATCCCGCTGCTCACGACAGGCACCACGATCTCCAGCAAGGTCATCAACGTCGACCTCGACATCACCGACCAGACGGCCGACCTCGACGAGAACGGCACGCCGCAGCCGATCAAGGTGCGCGTGCTGGCGAGCGCCATCGTCTCCGTCGGCGACAGCGACCAGTTGATCAAGACCGCCGCCAATCGCTTCTTCGCCAAGCCGGAGTCGGATCAGGTCAACACGCTCACCGACCTGCTGTCGAGCTCAGCGCGCCGCGCGATCAACCTGCTCACGCACGACCAGCTCTTCTCCGCCAAGTCCGCGCCGCGTGTGCTCACCGCCGGCGCGCCAGGGAGCGCCGTCGTGGCGGTGCCGCAGCGCCAGGTGCCCGCGACCACGGGCGGCATGCCGAGCGGCATGGAGACCCTCGAGGACGACGACGATCCGCTCGCGGTGATCATCCGCAAGGCGTGTTCGCGCGAGCTCACCGACCTCGGCCTGATCTTCAACTCGCTCAACATCAAGGTCGTGCAGAGCGAAGTGGCCGACGCACGGCGCCGCATGTCGGCCGCCGAAGCGCAGGCCACGGCGGACATCGTGCAGGCGCAGCAGGCACGCCGCGCGAAGGAAGCGACGATCGAGGCGGAGCGCATCATCTCGGACCGCCAGCGCGAGCTCGAACAGACAAAGGCGGGCAACGCCGCGCTGATCGCACAGGCCGAGGCCAAGCGCCAGGAGGCGATGGGTGTGCAGCGCGTCGCCGAGCTGGAAGCGACGCAGATCGCCCAGGCGCGCGCCGACGCCGAACGCGTGACGATCGAAGCACAGGCCGCGGCGGAGGCGGAGGCGATCCGCATCCGGACCGTGGCCTCCGCGCAGGCGGAGAGCATCGAGAAGGTGAACAAGGCGATCGCCGCGGGGGGCGAGAGCTACTTCCGCTATCGGCAGATCGAGATGATCCCCATCATCGCGCCGCAGATCGCCGACGCGCTCGCGCAGGCGAGATTGATCACGGTTTCCGGCGGCGAGAATGGCGGCGCCGCCAACGGCGCGACGAATCAGATCGCCAGCGTGATCCAGACCGTCCTCGCCGCGCAGCTCGTGAGTCGCGGCGGCATGCTGGGCGAATCGGGAAATGGCGCGGCAGAGCGCGAGAGCCCGAGCAGCGCGCCGGCGCCGGTCCAGGGCGGCAGTCTGCCGAAGCCGGGGATCGCCGCACCACCGCTGCCCCCGCTCGGCAAGCGGTGACCGTGCGCGCTATCGGTTGAACGCCAGCCAGAGCCGCCGCCACAGCGGCGGCTCGTGCGCCCACGACGGTTGGAGATCGGTGCGCCACCGCTGGAGCGCACCGCTTTCGCCGCGGAGCACGCGCTCCCGCGTGGCGGTCGTGGGCGGTGGAAGGATGGACGCGAGTTTCGTGTACACGCGTTCGCGCGCTGCGGGACTCGCACGCTGCAGCAGATGCCAGAGCGTGATCGTGCTGTTCGCATCGGATGCCGCCAGCACCGCGGCGAGTGCGGGCTCGCTCGCCGGATCGGCGTCGTACGATGCGACCGCACGCCGCAGCTCGTCGCTCGCGCGCAGCGGATAGGGGAGTCCTGGTCCCACGCCGCTGCGCAGCGACGCCGCATTACCGGCCAGGACGGCGGACTTCACGTCGCCGAGCTGCAACTCCACCTCCCCTTCCTCCACGACGAGCAGCCCGTTGCCGCGCTCGTCCACCGTCAGCGTGTACACGCACCCCAGGTCCACCGCGAGCGCACTTCCCGTCTGCACGAGGAAATAGCGCGGCGGGGCATCGATCGAGGCGTGCATCGTCCCGCGCTCGAGGGCGAGGCGATGCTCCGACGCGTCGGCACCGACGAGACGCAGCCGCGAGCTCGGCCCCAGCTCCGCGCGCCCGATGCGTCCGACGGTGAGCACGGCGCTCGAGCGCGCATCCGTCTCGACGACGCCACCGCGCGTCAGCGTGCGATCCGACGCGGTACCCGCGGCTCCGCGCACGCTCGGCGAGCCCGACGTCGCCGTCACCCGCCACGGCGATACGCTCGCGCGGCGAGCGGCGAACAGCCCCCCCACCGCGATCACCATCGTGGCCGCGAGCGCTGCCCAGGTGCCGATGCGGATTCGCGTCCGTCTCTGCGGCACGATGTCGGCCCTCAGCGGCGTCGCCTGGTGTGCGGCGGGGCGCAGCAACGCCTCGAGGCGCTGGATCTCCGGGTCGCGAGCAGCCGCCGGGTCCCACAGGTAGTCGTCAGCCATGCATTTCTCCCAGCTGCTCCCGCAGGAGCCTGATTCCATGGTGCAGGTACACGCGAACCGTTCCGTGCGTGAGCCCGAGGTGCCGCGCGATCTCCTCGCCCCCCATCTGCTCCACGAGCCGCAGTGTCAGCGGCTCGCGGTAGCGCTCGGGAAGCGCGCGCAGTGCGCGAAGCACGTCGTCCATCTCCAGCTGGTCCTCCACGCGTACCGGTAGTGGTTCCGCAACCTGATCCGACAGCGCCTCCGTGGGCCTCTCCGCCCGGTGGTGCATTCGGGCCTCGTTGCGGGCCATCGTCGCCAGCCATCCGCCGAACGCCGCCGGCTCGCGCAGCGTGTGCAGCTGCCGCAGCGCACGGAAGAAGACGTCCTGCAGCAGGTCGGGCACGTCGTCGCGCGGTGCGCTCGCCAGCAGTACGCCGTTCACGAGTCGCGCGAACCGCTCGTAGAGCGCGCCGAACGCGGCACGATCGCCCTCGCGCGCGGCCCGGACGAGCTCCGCGGTGTCAGGCCGCTGTGCGTCAGTGGTCGCAGTGGGCTCGGCCAAGCCGCGGACTCGCATGGTGAAGGGATGCCGACACGACGACCGATGTTAACGCGCTAACATCGCCGCCGCCCGAGGCATCCTTCCGGGGAATACCCTTTCCATGGAGCGTGGAGCAATGACCACCACCGTCTGGACTGCCCTCGTCGCAGCATCGGCGCTCGGGTTTTTCGCCTCCCCCGTCGCCACCCCACGAGTGACTGGCGCACCCACCGTGCATCTGGCGGCAGGGGGCAAGCCGGACACCCTCGTCGCCGATCCGCGCGCAACGACCATCCGGTGGCGTGGCACCGGCCTCGGCGGGCGCGGCGTGCGCGAGGGAACGGTCGGACTGACGAACGGCATGCTCGTCATCCGGCACGAGCAGCTCACCAGCGGTTCCTTCACGATCGACATGCGCAGCGTCGATGGCGCGCTGCGCGGCGCCGATCTTCTCGACGTCGCGCGCCATCCCACCGCGACCTTCCGCTCCACTGGCGCCAGGCGCGTCGGGGCTTCACGGTGGCAGGTGTCGGGTGATCTCACGATGCGCGGCATCACGAAGCCGATCACCTTCGACACCGACGTGCGCTGGGAGGAGGTGGGGCACATGATCGCAGTCTCCACCATCACGCTCGACCGCCGCCAGTGGGAGATCGGAAGCGGCGCCGCCATCGCCAACGCGGTGGCCGATCACGACATCCAGCTCTCGGTGTCGCTCGACGCCCGACGCAAGCAGGCGGCGGTGGCCACGCGTTGACCCGCCGTTGATGGGACCGACAGGCCGCGCCACGGTTCTTGCGAGTGCGCGCGGCCATGTCACCCATCAACATCGCATTTCTGGTCGTCGGGCTGATCGTCGGGCTCATGGCGTTCATCGGCTTCATGAACGCCGTGAAGGGCACGCCGGTGGACTGCGTCGCCGAGTTCGGCGACGGGCAGCCCGCCGCGGTGGATCAGCCGGGCTTCCGCACCGCGCTCGAGCTGGTGAGCCGCACTCCGCTGCACCGCGGTCACGACGTCGAGATCTTCATCAACGGCAACGAGACCTATCCACGACTCTGGAGCGATCTGCGTGGCGCTCGCGACTCGATCACCCTGCAGCTCTACTACTGCGAGCCCGGCCGCATGGCCGACGAGCTGCGCGAGATCCTCGTCGACCGCGCGCGCGCCGGGGTGCGAATCCACTTTCTCTACGACGCCTTCGGCAGCTCCTTCCCGAAGGAGTACATCCAGGCGCTGAAGGCGGCAGGAATCACCGCCGAGCCGTTCCGTCCCATCAGCGTGCTCGCCGCGCATCACGTGCAGAATCGCGCCCACATCCGCGTCGTCTGCGTGGACGGCCGCATCGGCTACACGGGTGGCTTCGGCATCGCCGACAAGTGGTTCGGCAACGGGCGCGACGAGGGGCAGTGGCGCGACTCCAACGTGCGCTTCACCGGCCCCGCCGTGAATCAGCTCCAGTCGGCGTTCGTCGCCTGCTGGGCCGAGGCCACCGGGGACCTGCTCGTGGGCGACCGCCTCTTTCCGCCGATGGAGCCGCGTGAGGACGGCGTGCTCGCGGGAGTGCTGCACGGGTCACCATCCGTCGGCAGCACCGAGGCCGAGCGCTTCTTCGCGCTGACCATCGCCAGCGCGCGGAAGCGGCTCTGGATCACCAACTCGTACTTCGTCCCCGATCGCGAGTTTCGTCGCATGATCGCCGACGCGGCGAAGCGCGGCGTGGACACGCGCGTCCTCACCGCCGGCCCCAAGACGGACGTGAAAAGCACCCTGTACGCCGGCCGCGCGCGGTACGAGGAGCTCATGCGCGCCGGTGTGCGCATCTACGAGTATCGCAACACGATGATGCACGCCAAGACGGTCGTCGTGGACGGGCTGTGGGGTGCCGTGGGCAGCATGAACGCCGACAACCGTTCGCTCTCGTTCAACGAGGAGACGGTGCTCATGATGCTGGACGCGGGGACGGCCGGCGCCCTCGAGCAGCACTTCACCGGCGACATCGCCCACGCCGACGAGATCCTGCTCGCGGAGTTCCGGCAGCGGGGGACCTGGGAGCGGGTGAAGGAGCATGTCACACATCTGGTGTGGCGAGTGCTCTGAGTCACACTGCCGGCGGCGGGCCGCGTGGCCGGAATGATCGGGCAATCTGGCCGCCGGGCGGTCGAATGTTCCATCCGGACCCCGCCGTTCGTCCAAGAGTAGCGTCCCCACCAGGAGTCCCGCCGTGCCGTCCGCGCCGTCCATTTCGACCACCAGCTGCACCCACGACCTCGGGTACGGCACGACCGTGTGTCTGCGCTGCCGCCAGGAGCAGCGCGACGCCGCCCGTGCGCGCCAGCAGCGGATCTTCGCCCTGTCCGGCATCTGCGCCATGGGCCTGCTTGGCGTCTACGTCATGGGCGCCAGCGCGGCCAACGCCTGGCGCGCCACCAAGCGCGGTGACACCGTGCACGTCGCGTCGCGCGCGAGCGTCGTGGCGTCGAGCGTGAGCGGCGGCATGGTGAAGCAGCAGGGGACCGCCGTCCTCGTCTCGTCCCCGGCACCGGTTGCGACGGTTCAACCGTCGGCGACACCGGCCGTCGCACCCGCCGCAGGCTCGCCGCTGTCCATTCGCGTGCGCGAAGGCCGCAGCGACCTCCCCGACAGCCTCATCGCCGAACGCGCCGGCGACAGCGTGGTCGTCGACTTCGACACGCCGATGACACGCACGCGCCGCCGCGACAAGTTCGAGGGCGTCGTGCGCCGTACGCTGCCGATGGTGTTCGGCGCGCCGATCGACTCGGTGCTGCGCACGATCCCCGACGGCGCCATCGTCGGCGATGCCGACCTGCTCACCGAGCTCCCGAAGCGCGGCGTGCACTTGCACGTCGCGGAGGGCTGGACGCTGGACCTCTGGCCCGAGACTCGGCCCGGCCAGGATGGACCACTGGTGGTGGGCTACTGGGCGCGCGTGACGCGGGACGGCACGCTGCGCTGAGCGCCGACGCTGCGCCGCACGCGCGGCGTCAGTACTTCGCCAGGTAGTTCTCCAGCTCCCACGCCGACACCTGCGTGATGTACTCGCGCCATTCCTGCCGCTTCGCCGCCAGGAAGTGTGTCGTGATGTGGTCGCCCAGTGCCGCGCGCACGACGTCGTTCTTCTCCAGCTCGTCGCACGCCTCGTTCAGGTCGTGCGGCAGGTCGTCGATGCGCAGCCGCCGCTTCTCGCGGTGGCTCATCTCCCAGATGTTCTCGTTCACTGGCTCGCGGTAGTCGGCGCTCGTGCGGATGCCGTCGAGTCCCGCGGCCAGCATCACCGCCAGCGCGAGGTATGGATTCGCCGCCGGGTCGGGGACCCGATGCTCCACACGCGTGCCGAGGCCGCGACGTTCGGGAATGCGCAGCATGGGTGACCGGTTGCGCATGCTCCACGCGACGTTCACCGGCGCCTCGTAGCCCGGCACGAGCCGCTTGTACGAGTTGACGAGCGGGTTGGTGATCGCCGTCGTGCCGCGCGCGTGCCGCAGCAGCCCGCCGATGTAGTGCAGCGCGGTGCTGCTCAGCTGCCACTGCGCATGCTCGTCCCAGAACGCGTTCGCCTTCCCCTGGAACAGCGACTGGTGCGTGTGCATCCCGCTGCCGTTCTGCCCGAAGATCGGCTTGGGCATGAACGACGCCGCCAGCCCGTATCGCTGCGCCACGACCTTCACCACGAAGCGGAAGGTCGCGATGTTGTCGGCGGTCGTCAGCGCGTCGGCGTAGCGGAAGTCCACCTCGTGCTGGCCGTGCGCCACCTCGTGGTGCGCCGCCTCCACCTCGAACCCCATCTGCTCCAGGTCGTCGACGATCGAGCGGCGCGCCTCCTCGCCCAGATCCACTGGCGCGAGATCGAAGTAGGCGCCGACGTCGTGTGTCTGTGTCGTCGTCTCCCCATTTGGCCCGCGCTTGAACATGAAGAACTCGGCTTCCATCCCCGCGTTCATCGTGTACCCCATCGACGCCGCGTCGGCGATGACGCGCTTGAGCGCCCCGCGCGGATCCCCGGCGAAGGGCGAGCCGTCGGCGAGGTTCACGTCGCAGATC
>DASSIC010000083.1:0-3871 GCA_035692325.1 Gemmatimonadaceae bacterium
GCCGGCAAGTCGACGCTGACCGACAAGCTCATCGGCCGCATCCGCAAGGAGGACGTCGAGGTCGGCGTGCTGGCCATCGACCCGTCCAGCCCGTTCTCCGGTGGCGCCATTCTCGGCGACCGGGTCCGGATGCAGGACCACGCCACCGACCCCGGCGTCTTCATCCGGTCGATGGCCACCCGGGGTCACCTCGGCGGGCTGTCGCTGGCCACGCCGCAGGCGGTGCGGGTCCTCGACGCCGCCGGCAAGCCCTGGGTCCTGATCGAGACCGTCGGCGTCGGCCAGGTGGAGATCGAGGTGGCCGGCGCCGCCGACACCACCATGGTGGTGGTGAACCCCGGCTGGGGCGACGCCGTCCAGGCGGCCAAGGCCGGCCTGCTGGAGATCGCCGACGTGTTCGTCGTCAACAAGGCCGATCGACCGGGTGCCGATCGACTGCGCAACGAGATCGAGATCATGCTCGGCATGCGCGGCGGCTCGACGATGCGCAATGTGCCGGCGCACCACGGGGTCGACCTCTCGCGCAACAACCTCGTGCGCCAGGTGCGCGAAGCGGCACGCTCCGACGACGCCGAACTGTGGACGCCACCCGTCCTCCGCACGGTGGCGGCCAAAGAGGAGGGGATCGACGAGGTCGTGGAGGCGCTCGACCGCCACTTCCGCTATCTTGAACGCAGCGGAACGTTGCGCGAACGGCGCCGGGCGCGGCTGCGCGAGCGCGTCGTGGAAGTGGTGGAGGACAAGGCGCGTCGCCGGCTCTGGGGCGACGCGGCGACGAATGCCTGGCTCGAGGAGCGGCTGCCAGCGCTCGAAGCCGGTGAGGCGACACCGTTCGGGATCGCGGATGCGCTGCTGAACCGCAGCGCCGACCTTCTGACGCGGACGACCAAATGACATCGATGCGAGAGCTGTTGGGCGGTCTCGGAGGTCAGCCCGATGGCAAACAAGCAACCGAGCTCGAACTGCTGCGCGCCGAGGTGGCCGAGTGGCGCCGGTTGTACGGCAAGGGCGCCAAGCGCGACATCGGGTTCACCAATTCGGCCAAGGAGGTCGAGCCACTCTACACCGCGCTCGACGTCTCGCCCACGACGGCCGACGATCTCGGCGTCCCCGGGATCTATCCATACACCCGCGGCATCCACCCCACGGGCTATCGCGGCAAGCTGTGGACGATGCGCCAGTTCGCCGGCTTCGGCAGCGCCTCCGACACGAACGAGCGGTTCAAGTTCCTGCTCGCCCACGGGCAGACGGGACTCTCCACCGCCTTCGACTTCCCGACGCTGATGGGCTACGACTCCGATCATCCACGGTCGGAGGGAGAGGTCGGCAAGACCGGCGTCGCCATTTCCAGCCTCGCCGACATGGAGGTGCTGTTCGACGGCATCCCGCTCGACGAGGTGTCGACGTCGATGACGATCAACGGCCCGGCGCCGATCCTCTGGGCCTTCTACATCGCGGCCGCCGAGAAGCAGGGCGTCTCGAGCGACAAGCTGCAGGGCACGATCCAGAACGACATCCTGAAGGAGTACATGGCGCAGCACGCCTGGTGCTTCCCGATCGAGCCCGCGCTGCGCCTCATCGTCGACTGCTTCGAGTGGGGAGCGACGCACGCGCCCAGGTGGAACACCGTGTCCATCTCCGGCTACCACATCCGCGAGGCGGGGTCGACCGCCGCGCAGGAGCTGGCGTTCACCCTCGCCGACGGCTTCACGTACGTCGAGCGCGGCATCGCGCGCGGCCTCGATGTGGATGACTTCGCGCCGCGGCTCTCGTTCTTCTGGGACATCCACAACGATTTCTTCGAGGAGATCGCGAAGCTGCGTGCCGCCCGTCGGATCTGGGCGCGCCACATGAAGGATCGCTACGGAGCGAAGAGCCCGAAGTCGCTCCTGATGCGGTTCCATTCGCAGACGGCGGGCGTGACCCTCACCGCCCAGCAGCCGATGAACAACGTCGTGCGCGTCGCGTATCAGGCGCTCGCGGCAGTGCTCGGCGGCACGCAGTCGCTGCACACCAACTCGATGGACGAGACCCTCGCGCTGCCGACGGAAGCGGCGGTGCAGGTCGCGCTGCGCACGCAGCAGGTGCTCGCCTTCGAGACCGGCGTGCCCAACGTGATGGATCCCCTCGGCGGCTCGTACTACGTCGAGGCGCTCACCGACCAGCTCGAGCGCGAAGCCGAGACGCTGTTCGCCGAGATCGAGGAGCAGGGGGGTGTCGTGGCGGGCTTGGAGCAGGGGTGGTTCCAGCGGAAGATCCACGAGTCCGCGGCGCGGCAGCAGTGGGAGATCGAGCAGCATCGGCGCGTCATCGTCGGCGTGAACGAGTTCGTCACCGAGGAAGAGGCGCTCGACATTCCTCTCCTGAAGATCGGAGAGCAGGTGGACCGCGAGCAGCGCGCGCGTCTCGCCAAGGTGCGCGCCGAGCGTGACAACGCATTGTGCACGGCGCGGCTGGAAAAGCTCCGTCAGGCCGCACGCGGCACCGAGAACACCTTCCCGCACATCCTCGACTGCGCGCGCGCCTACTGCACCCTGTTCGAGATCCGGCGGGCGCTCGAGGACGTGTTCGGTGCGTACCGCGAGCCGGTGTTCTTCTGACGCAGACCGACTGGTGGGCGACCTACTTCGACGCCCACTACCTCCTCGAATACCAGCCGATCTTCGACTTCGCGCGCGATCGCGAAGAGGTCGCTCGGCTCATGGAGGTGCTGGCGCTGCCGAGCGGCGCGCGCATCCTCGACGTGCCGTGCGGGCAGGGACGCCACGCCCATCTGCTCGCCGAGGCGGGCTTTCGCGTCGAAGGGCTCGACTACTCGAAGCACCTCATCGACCTGGCGAAGGAGCGCGGCACGGGGCCCACGCTGCACTACACGCGCGGGGACATGCGGAAGCTGCCCGCGTCGTGGTCAGGCCGCTTCGACGCCGTGGTGAACCTGTTCACGAGCTTCGGCTTCTTCACCGACCCCGCCGACGACGCCCTCGTCATGCGCGAGTTCGCGCGCGTGCTCAAGCCGGGAGCGACTCTCGTCTGGCACGGGGGCAGCCGCGACGGCGTCATGTCGAAGTTCCTCAGCCGCGACTGGTGGAAATCCAACGACGGCACGATGATCGGTCATGAACGGGCCTTCGATCCCCTCTCGGGAATCCTCACGATCAATACCGCGTGGGAGGGCCCTTCCGGCAGTGGCACGCGCGAGCATCGGATCCGGCTGTACACGGCCACACGGCTCGCCGAGCTCTGTCTCGACGCCGGGCTCGTGGTGGAGGAGGCGTACGACGGCTTCCGCGACCGCTCCCTGACGCGACGCTCGGGGGAGATGCTGCTCGTCGCCCGCAAGCGCGAGTTGCCGCGTCGGCGGCGCGCCCGCTAGCTTTGGCGTCTATGCGTCCCATTCGTGTTCTCGTTGCCAAGCCCGGTCTCGATGGCCATGACCGCGGCGCGAAGGTCGTCGCCGCGGCGCTTCGCGATGCCGGCATGGAAGTCATCTACACGGGGCTCCATCAGACGCCCGAGATGATTGCCACCGCGGCGATCCAGGAAGACGTCGACGTCGTGGGGCTCTCGATCCTCAGCGGCGCCCACATGACCCTCTTTCCGCGCGTGCTGGCGCTGCTGAAGGAAGAGGGGCGCGACGACATCCTCATCACCGGCGGCGGCATCATCCCGAAGGAGGACATGGATGCCCTCCACGCAATGGGAACCGGCAAGCTGTTCGGGCCGGGCACGCCGACGTCCGAGCTGATCGAGTACATCAAGGGATGGTTCGCCGAGCAGTCGCATCAGGAAGCCTGACGCGGCCGTGACGAGCCGGCTCCGCGAGCTGAGCGCCGAGATCCGCGCGCTCGAGGATCGCCTGCGACAGGGCGGC
>DASSIC010000084.1:0-5725 GCA_035692325.1 Gemmatimonadaceae bacterium
CGTGCTTGACGCGACCGCCCAGGGCGTGTGCGTCCTCGAGCGGCATGGCGGGATCGGCCTGCACGTGCAGCGTGACGCGATACGCCAGCCCGGCCTTCCGCACGTGGAGCTTCTCGATCGCCAGCACACCCGGCACGGCGAGCGCCGCCGCGCGGATAGGAGCCACGATGTCCGGTCCGGGCATGCGGTCCATGAGATCGTGCGTCGCCGCACGGGCCATCGAGATGCCGTTGAATGCGATCACTCCCGACGCGGCGAGCGCGGCCCAATCGTCGGCGGACTCCCACCGACCGCCCCAAACGCGACTGCCCACCAGCGCCAGCGAGATGCCCACGAACGCCGCGGCCGAGGTCAGCGCATCGCTCAGGTGGTGCGCGGCGTCCGCCTTCACCGCCGTGCTCCCCATCGACGTCCCCACGGCGTGGACGCGTCGCGAAAGGATCCACTTCACGACCACCACCCCGATGAGCACCGCGAGCGTCCACGGTGCCGGCACGTGATGCGGCGTGCGGATCTCGCGCACCGCCTGCACGGCGATGCCCGCCGCCGCGGCGAGCAGCATCAGCGAGATCACCGCGGCCGCGAGCGCCTCGGCCTTCCCGTAGCCGTAGGGATGCCCTTCGTCGGCCGGCTGCGTGGCGACAGCCAGCCCGCCCCAGACGAGCAGGGAGGCGAACACGTCCGCCATCGACTCCACGGCGTCCGCGACGAGCGCGTACGTGTTGCCGATGATCCCCGCCGCGAGCTTGATCCCGGCAAGCGCAGCATTGATCAGCAACCCCGCCTGTGCGGCCCGAATGCCCTTTCGTGCGTCCGTCATCGGGCAAAGATAGACGAACGCCCCACGACGCCGCGAACCGTCACGCGCTGAAGCTCCACCGCGTTACATGATCGGCACGTTTCGATACGACGATGTCGAGTGTGCGCCGCGTCACGGAGCACGCAACCGCATGCGCCGACATTGCTTGCGCATCGCACCCGAGATGGCGGTGGGCGGCATTTCCCCTGCCTCGCTGAACGGTGCCGCCGAAGGTCGCGTTCGTAATTGTCTCAACCAGGAGTACGTATCATGCGCACCAGCGTCCTTTCAATCTTCAGTCTCCTCGGCGCGGCGAGCACGCTCGCCTGCGCGGACGGCACCGGTCCGAAGGCTGGGCAGCCGATCTCGGTCTCGTTCACCACCTCTGGCGGCGCCGGCGCGTCGCTGTCGCGCTCGCTCGATCCGGCGGCGCCCAGCTTCTCGACGACCGGCACCGCGGACGTGCTCACGATCTCGAAGGCGCAGGTGGTGGTCGCCCGCATGGAGCTCGAGCGCGTGGATGCGGCCTGCACGAGCGACGAAGCGGTGGGCGACGACGAGCACGAGAACGAGAACGACGACTGCGAGGAGCTGCAGCTCGCGCCGTCGATCGTCGACCTTCCGGTGGGTCCGAACAGCACCGTCGTGAATGCCATCACGGTGAACATTCCTGAAGGGAGCTACTCGGAGCTCAAGGCCAAGGTGCGCGCCCTCCGTTCCACCAACGGCCGAGGCCGCGGTTCAGCGGCCTTCATCGCCGCGCATCCAGAGTTCGACGGCGTGGACATTCGCGTCGAAGGGACGTTCAACGGGACGCCCTTCGTCTACACCGGCTCCGTCTCCGCGAATGTGGAGCGTCACTTCTCGCCGCCGCTCGTCGTGGGAGCCACGCCGCTCAACGTGACGGTCGACGTGGACCTGGCGAACTGGTTCAAGGACCGCTCTGGCGCGCTGATCGATCCGAGCACGGCGAAGCCCGGCACCGTCAATGGTACGATCGTCGAGAACAACATCCGGCAGTCGTTCCGCGCCTTCCGCGACGACGACCACAACGGCCACGATGACGACGACGATCATGGCGGCGAGGGGCGCCACTAGCCGACTGGCGTCATCCGCTCCTGCTGCGGCGTGAAGAGTCTGGGTCCGGTCTCGGTGATGTGCAAACAATCCTCGAGCCGGACCCCGAACTCGCCATAGATCGCGATCGTCGGCTCGTCGCTGAAGCACATGCCTGGTGCGATGCGTGTCGTGTTGCCACGGACGAAGTTCGTCCACTCGTGCCCGTCCAGGCCGATGCCGTGGCCGGTGCGATGCGGGAGTCCGGGCACCTTGTAGTCGGGGCCGAAGCCGGCCGCGGTGATCACCTTCCGCGCCGCGGCATCCACCGATTCGCAGGTCACGCCGGGGCGCGCCGCGGCGAGCGCCGCGTCCTGCGCCCGGCGCTCCACCTCCCACACGTCGAGCATGCGCTGTGTCGCCGTGCCGAACACCGACGTGCGCGTGATGTCCGAGACGTACCCTTCCACGGTGCACCCGGCGTCGATCAGCACGACGTCGCCCTCGCGCAGCGCCTGCGGCTGCACGCTCCCGTGCGGAAAGGCGGTGTACTTGCCGAAGATCACCAGCGCCCCATCCGACTTGCCGCCGAGCTTCCTGGTCGCCGACGCGACCGCCTCCGAGACCTGCTGGTTCGTCATCCCTTCCTTCAGCGACGCGAAGGTGCTCCCGATCGCCTGAAGGGTGATGTCGTTCGCGCGCTGCATCAGCGCGATCTCCGCGGGCGACTTGTACATCCGGCACCCCGCCGTCACGGGGGTGGCGCCGACGAACTGCAGCGACGGCAGCTCCTGCCGCACGCCATCGTAGATGAAGAAGCGCAGCCGCTCCTCGATGCCGACCTTCTTCGTCGCGCCGCGATCGCGAAGGATCCCGGCGATCACGCGGTAGGGACTCTCGTCTTCCTGCCAGACGCGGACGTCCCTGGAGAACTTGATCAGCTCGCGCGCCCGGGCCTCCTCGAAGGCCGGGGTCACCCACGCCGGCTCGCCGCGCGCCGGGATCACCACGGCGAACGGCCGCTCGCTGTTCCCCCATCGGACACCGGTGTAGTAGTACATGCTCGTGCCGCCCTCGAGCAGCATCGCGTCGATCCCCTGCTCCACCATCAGCCGCTTCGCCTTCTCGATGCGGGCGAGCCGTTCAGCGTCGCTGATCGGCACGACATCGGGACCGGGAGGGGCTGCGGGAGCCGGAGCGGCGTCCAGCAGGTGAGTGCCCTGAGCGAGCGCGGCGGCGCCGGCGAGGGCGGCGGAACGGGCAAGGAAGGTTCGTCTGTGCATGAGCGCTCTCTCCATCATTTGATCTTCGCCGCGGTGGGGTTCTGCCCGTTCTGGTGCAGCACGAGCGACGTGACCTTGCCCTCGGCGTCGCGCACGAAGGTCACCTGCGCATCCACTTCCTTCACGAAGAACTCCGCCTCCGCGAATGGCCACAGCCGGAAGCGCGACTGCCCGGTCGCCTGTGCCCACAACGCCCCACCGTCCACCGTCACTTCGAGCGCGAAGCTCGGGGTGAACGCATAGGTGCCGACGTACGGAGCCAACGTCGCCGCCGGCAGCTCGATCGCCGTGTATTCCTTCCTCGGCGCGGGCTTCGGCACGAGCGGGATGCCGGGATCCAGCAGATGCATGCCGACGTCGTCCGCGCCATCGCCGCCGCTGTTCGTCATCACGACGACCGCCATCTTCCTCGACGGCAGCAGACCGAGGAAGGTCCGATAGCCACCGGTTCCTCCGTTGTGCCACACGATCGTGTCGCCACCGGTGTGCCGGCTGATCCAGTTCAGGCCGATGCCGAGCGCCGGTGTGCCGGCCGGCGCGCGCTCCACGTGAGCGAACGCCATCGCGCGCTGCAGCGCGCCACGCTCGGGGTGGAGATTCGCGTCGGCGAACTTGAGCATGTCGTAGGTCGTGGAGCGGATGGCGCCGGCGCCGGCGAGCACGTCGAGGTCCCAGTTCGCGCTGACCTTGCCCATCGGATCATGGCCGAGGGCGAGGTGGGACTTCATCCACGGAGTCAATGTGATCGCGGTGTGCTCCATGCCGAGCGGCGCCCACACCCGGGTGCGCTCCATCTCCTCGTATGACTGGCCGGTCGCGAGCGAGAGCACGTGCCCGAGCAGGCCGACGCCGAGGTTCGAATACTCGAACTGGGCACCGGGATCCCGCGTGAGCTGGTAGCCGGAGAGAAACTCGTACATCTGCGGCGCGTGGTAGTCCGCGTAAGGGTTCGCCGGATCGGCCGGCTTGAAGTTCGTGGGGAGTCGCGGCAGTCCAGAGTTCTGTTCGGAGAGATTGCCCAGCGTGATCTGCTTGCCGTTGCGCGACGGCATGCGCACGGATGAGGGCAGATACTTCTGTACCGGATCGTCGAGGCTGACCTTTCCTTCCTGCACCAGCTGCGCGAGCACCGTTGCGGTGAAGACCTTGCTGATCGACCCGATCTCGAACACCGAATTGCCGTCCAGCGGCGGCCGACCGGGGCCGGGATCACCATAGGCAATGACGCGCGTGCGACCGTCCGGCTCCAGCATCCCGACGACGATGCCCGCGCTGCGCTTGTCCTCGACCCGCTGACGGATGATCCCCAGCACCGCCGAATCGCTGGGAAAGCTCCGAGCGGGGGCGGCGGCGACGCTCGACTGCGCGTGTGCCGGGCAGATGGCGAACACTTCGAGCGCGAGCGGCAGGACGAAGATGAATCGACGCATGGCAGTCACTCGTTGTTGAGGCGACGCTATGGGGCCACGATCGTCGCCGACTCGATGTAGTCGAGCTTCGGGAACATGCGCGCCAGGTACTTGTTGCCCTGCGTCGCGATGAGGTGGTACTTGGGATCTTCACCGTACTCGTCGTAGAGCGAGTCGACGACGCTCATCCCCTCCACCACGCGCCCGATCGGCACGAACCCCTGTGCATCGAGGCTCGCGTTGTCCTTCAGGCTCACGAACAGCTGGTGCGTGCGCGAGTTCGGGCCGAGCATCGCGTACGCCACGGTGCCGCGCAGGTTCTTCTCGCGCCGCGGATCGTCGGGAAGCGGCGTCTTCTCCCACTGCTCGTTGCGCTTCCGGACATCGTTCGCGCCGAACTGCGCAATGAAGCCCGGCAGCACGCGGTAGAAGCGGTTCTGGTCGAAGAACCCTTCACTGGCGAGCTCGTAGAAGCGCTGAACGCCATTCGGCGCCCATGCCTTGTTCGCCTGTACGACGAAGGTGCCGCGATTCGTCGCGAAGGCGACGCGAAAGGAGTCGGGGGCGGGACCGGCCGGGGGGCGGGGGGCGGCGTGGCTACCGCAGGCCAGCGAAGGAGCAAGCGACAACCAAAAAAGTACGAGAGTACTTCGTACCAGGTACCTGGACCGACATCCGACCCCCTCCAAAGCGACACCTGCTTCACGTGCTTTCATCGCGATGCGTCCAATCATTGGAGGTGTCGGTATGCCGGTCCTCGTACCTCGTACGGAGTACCGAGTACTGCCGTGTCAGAATGTAAGGTTCGCCAGATACTGGTAATCCTTCCGTACGCTTTCGAGCGGTGTCCCCGTCGGATACGTCTCCTGCTCGACGAACAGCAGCTTCTGCTCGACGTCGGGGATGCTCGCGAGAATGCGTCGGAAGTCCAGCACCCCCGCACCGAGATCGGTGTCGGTCTGCGCGCCGAGTCGCGGGACGTCCTTGATGTGGAACGACCAGTAGCGCGATCCGAAACGGGTCAGATAGTCGAGCGGATCGCGCCCCGCCTGCGCGAGATTCCCCGTGTCGAGCTGCAGACGTACCACGGACGGATCGATACGCTCGGCCAGCAGATCGTAGGGCACCGCGCCGTCCACGGGCGTGAAGTCGGTGGCGTGGTTGTGGAAGCCGATCCA
>DASSIC010000085.1:0-3064 GCA_035692325.1 Gemmatimonadaceae bacterium
TGGGTCACCTCCGCCACGACGTTTCCGGCAACGAGCTGCGGAGGCGTGACCTACACCGTGACTCCCGTCACCAGCTCGTCGGCCAACGTGACCTTCAACGCCACCTGTGCCGGCAACATTCAGGTGAACGGCACCGGCACCGGCACGGTGTCCGGATCGACGCTCGGATGGAATGCCCAGGGGACGGTCACGCAGGGGTCGCTCACCTGCCCGTTCACGTTCGCCAACGGCAAGGCGACGCAGGAGACGGCCGGCGGGATCAGGGTCGTCTACGGCGGCGCGGTCTGCGGCATCCCCGTGACCGGCGACGAAGTTCTGAAGAAACCGTGAACTCGTGCCGCCGACGCCGGCGAAGGCGCACAACCAAAGCCCCCGACCGACCGTCTATGGAGGCATGCCAGACCTTCGCGACGCCTTCCGCGCGCTTCGCGCCACCCCCATCGTAACCGCGGTCGCGATCCTGTCCCTGGCGTTGGGGATCGGTGCGAACACGGCGATCTTTTCGCTCATCAATGCGCTGATGCTGCGCTCGCTGCCGGTGCAAGACCCGCACCGGCTCGTGCAGGTCATGGCAGGCGAGAAGCGGACGTCGTGGAGCAACCCGCTCTGGGAACAAGTCCGCGCCCGCGACACGCAGCTGTTTGCCGGGGCCTTCGCCTACTCCAATCCCCGCTTCAATCTCGCGTCCGGCGGCGAGACGCAGTTCGTCAACGGCATCATGGCCAGCGGCGGACTGTTCCACGTGCTGGGGGTGCCGGCCATGCTCGGACGCACCTTCACCCCCGCCGACGATGCGCGGGGCGGCGGCCCAGACGGTCCCGTGGCGGTCATCAGCTACGCCTTCTGGCGCAAGCATTTTGGCGGTGGCAGCGATGTCATCGGCCGGTTCCTGGCGCTCGATCGGGTGCCGTTCTCGATCATCGGCGTCGCGCCGCCGCAATTCACGGGGATCGATCAGGGGAACAACTTCGACGTCGCGGTTCCTCTCGGCACGGAGCCGCTCATTCGGGGCGCCAAGGAAAGCGCGCTGGACCAGCGATCGTGGTGGTGGCTGCGCGTCATCGCCAGGCTGAAAGACGGCGATTCGCTCGACCACGCGGTCGTGGCGCTGCGCACCGTGCAGCCGCAGATGCGCGAAGCCACGCTGCCCCAGAACGCGCGGCCCGAAAACCTGGCGCGCTACCTGAACGAACCGTTCGGCCTTCGCCCCGCCGCGAACGGACCGGCCGGACTCGGACGGCAATATCGCGATCCGCTCTTCCTCGTCATGGGTGTCGTGGCGCTCGTCCTGTTGATCGCGTGCGCCAACATCGCGAACCTCCTGCTGGCGCGCGCGAACGCGCGGCGGCACGAGCTGAGCGTACGGGTCGCGCTGGGCGCGTCGCGCTGGCGCATCGCGCGCCAGCTGCTGGTCGAGAGCACGGCGATCTCGGCCGCCGGCGCGGTGCTGGGGCTCGCCTTCGCGCGCTGGGGCGCCGCCCTTCTCGTCCGCGAGTTCTCCGTCGAGGATCCGCCGATCACGCTCGATGTCGGGATCGACTGGGCGGTGCTGGCGTTTACCGCGCTCGTCGCCATGACGACGACGCTGCTCTTCGGGACGGTCCCGGCCATGCGGGCGACGCGCGTGCAGCCGAACGACGCGTTGAAGGAACAGGGACGGTCGATCATCGGCGAGTCGCGCTTCGGGTTCGCCAGTGTGATGGTCGTCCTCCAGGTCGCCTTGTCGCTCGTTCTCGTCGTCGGCGCCGGCCTGTTCATTCGCACCTTCACGTCGCTCACGCACGTCCACCTCGGGTTCAATCCGGATCCGCTGCTCATCGTCGAGATGAACGCCAAGCGCAGCCGGGTGGCGGCGGAAAACCGGCCGGAATTGTGGGAGCGCATGCGCCAGGCGGCGCTCTCCGTGCCCGGCGTGCAACGCGCGGCGCTGCAGAGCATCACGCCCCTGACCTTCTCCGGCTGGAACACGCTCATCGAGAACCCGCCCGGCCTGTCGCTGGGCGAAGAGCAGCGCCTCGTGAACGTGAACGCCGTCAGCCGCGACTGGTTCGCAACGCAGGGGATCCCGTTCATCGCCGGGCGCGACTTCACCGTCGAGGACGAGAAGGGCGCCCCGGTCGCCATCGTCGTCAACGAAACGCTCGTGAAGAAGTACTTTGCAGGCGGAGACGCGCTGGGTCGATCGCTCCGCGAGATCACGCGGCCAGGCGAGCCCGCCCCGGACCTGCACATCGTCGGGGTCGTGCGCGACGCCGTATACCTGTCGTTGAAAGACCCTGTCCCCCCGACGATGTATCGCCACGTGGCGCAGACCGCATCGCCCGGCGGCCTCAGCCCGGGACTCGATCTCGCCGTTCAGGCGGCCGGTCCTTCGGCTCGCGGGCTTCAGACGACTCGCGCAGGACAGGCGTCGCCGGCGATGCTGTCGCGCAGCATCGCCGATGCGCTCCAGCGCGTCGACCGGGACGTGACGCTGACGTTTCGCGCCTACCGGCGGTCGATCCGCGCGAACACGGTCCAGGAACGCATGCTCGCCATGCTGTCGGGATTCTTCGGCGCGCTCGCGCTGTTTCTCGCCGCGCTCGGTCTGTACGGCGTGATGACCTACGGGGTGAGCCGGCGGCGCACCGAGATCGGCATCCGGATGGCGCTCGGCGCGGCGCCGTCCGCGGCGGTGAGGCTAGTGCTGCAGCGGGCGGCGGTGCTCGTCGGCCTTGGCGTCGTGCTCGGCGCGGCGATGTCGCTCTGGGCGGTCCGCTTCGCGGCCCCGCTGCTCTTCGGGCTGCAACCGCGGGATCCCGCGACCCTCGCCGGTGCCGCCATCGTGCTCGCGCTGATTGCAGCATTCGCCAGCTGGATCCCGGCGGGACGCGCCGCGCGGATCGATCCGGCGCGTGTCCTGCGGGAGGGATGAACTAAGAGACCACGAAGAGACTATGAGAGCGGGTCGCCGCGTATAAGCTCCTTCTAGATTCCAAGCCAGGAGGAGACCGATGATCGCAAAGACCCGCTCTGAGGTGAGTGTAAACGAGCCCGTGTTGTTTGTCGCATTCGAGCTCGGCAA
>DASSIC010000086.1:0-4611 GCA_035692325.1 Gemmatimonadaceae bacterium
GCGCTCGAGGTGGCGCGCGCGGGGGGCGATCGCCAGGGGGAATGGCGCGCGCTCCACGCGCTGGGGATGCTCTGGGCGGCCCGCGACTATCAGCGCGCCGGCCGCTTCCGCGAAGACGCGCTCGCCGTCGCGCGCACGATCGACGATCCCGCGCTCGTCGCGCACAGCCTGAATCGCGTCGGCAACTGGTATGTCAACCGCGAGCGGCCGCAGGAGGGCATTCCCCACCACGATGAAGCGCTCGCGATCTTCGAGCGCGCCGGCGACGAGCGGGGCGTCGCCGAGACGGTGGATCTGCTGGCGATGGCATATCACCTCGCCGGCGAACAGGAAGCATCCAGTGCCCTGTACGAGCGATCGATCGAGCTCTTCACCGCGCTCGACGACCGGCGCGGTCTCGCCAACGCGCTCGGAGTGTTCGTGCTGTGCGGTCCGAGTCACCAGACGTCGGCTGGTCCCGCCGCGACCAGTTCGCAGACCGAGGAGGTCTTGTCGAGCGAGCGACCCGTACGTCTCGCGTCGGAGATCGGCTGGCGGGCCGGCGAAGCGTTCACGCGCTATCTGCTCGCCGATTGCCTGGCCTGGCGCGGCGAGTACGCACGGGCGCTGCGCATCGCGCGCGAGTCGCTGTCGATCGCGTTGGAGCTCGAGCATCTGGAGTGGCAGAGCGGAGCGCGTCGCGTGCTCGGTCACATCGCACTCGACCTCTGCGCGCCGCACGAAGCGCTGGCGCCGCTCGAATCGGCGCATGCCGTCGCGCGGCGCCTCGGCTCGGCCACGTGGACGCGCTGGACTGGCGCGCCGCTGGCAATCGCGCTCGCGCGCGCCGGTCATCCCGAGCGTGCCACCGGGCTGCTCGACGAGGTCGATCGTCTCGTCGCCTCGCCGAGCGACGTGAGCAGCGGCGTGCACGGCACTCTTGGCCAGCAGCAGCTGGCCTTCGCGCGTGCCGAGGTGATGCTCACGCGCGACGATCCGGTGGGCGCGCTCGCCGCGATCGATGGCGCCGATCGGGGTCGCGTTCCCCGCGCCGCGCTGCTCTCGGCGCGCGCACTGGTCGAGCTGCAGCGGTGGGACGAGGCGACAGAAGCGCTGGACCTCGCGCGAGCCGGCTCGCGACAGCAGAATGCGCGCTCACTGCTCTGGCGCATCGACGCGGTGCAGGGTGCGGTGCACCTCGGCATGCGTCAACGCCTGGAAGCGCGGCGCAGCTTCGACGCCGCGCGCGCCGCCGCGTTCGACCTGGTGACGGGCGTCGACGACGCGACACTCGTCGCCGCGTTCAGGGCCGGTGTGGATCAGGTGGCACCACCACCTCCCGAGCCCACGATCAGCCAGGCCACCAAGGCGGCGTACGGCGGGCTGACGCGCCGGGAGCGCGACACCGCCGCGCTGATCGCACAGGGAAAGTCGAACCGCGCGATCGCGCGCGCGCTCGGCATCGGCGAGCGCACGGTGGAGGGCTACGTCGCCGCCGCTCTCGCCAAGCTCGGCTTCGAGTCGCGCGCGCAGATCGCCGTCTGGGCGGCGGAACAGGGGCTCTCGGCGCCCGGGACGACTGGTTCCCCGTACACGAGCTGAAAATCCCCGTACTGGTCCCGGTGTCCCCGCCATCGGCTTCCCGTAACCTGTCCTTCGCCCACGCCGCTCAGCGGCTCGTAGGACAGGACACCCTTCGGGAGATCAGCGACATGCGTCAGCTCACCGCACTCTTTCTGCTCACCTTCGCCGCCGCGACCGCCTCTGCCCAGGGCGCCGCCAAGACCGGTGGCGACGGCCTGAAGTGGGGGCCCGCCCCCGCCGTCTTCCCCGCCGGCGCGCAGATGGCCGTCGTGCAGGGCGACCCCGGCTCCAGCTCGCTGTTCACCGTTCGTCTGCGCTTCCCGAACGGCTACAGGATCGCGCCGCACACCCATCCGACCGACGAGAACCTCACCGTCATCAGCGGAAGCTTCCGCGTCGGCATGGGCAAGACGTTCGACGAGAAGCAGATGATGACGCTGAACACCGGCGGCTTCGCGACCGCACCCGCGAACATGGCGCACTACGCCGAGGCGCACGGCACGACGGTCGTGCAGGTGCACGCCATCGGTCCCTTCTCGCTGACGTACGTGAATCCCGCCGACACGCCCAAGGCGGTCGCCGGCCGATGAAGGCATCACCGGTCCCCGTGACCGATCTCGCCTGGGGCGCGGATCGCGCGCGCGCCCTGGGCGGGCAGGTCGTCGAGCTGTGGGGAGAGCTGCTCGAGCAGATGCCGTCGCTCCCCGTGAGCGGGCGTGCGACCGCGGCCCAGGTGCGCGCCGCGGTCACCCGCGACATCCCCGATGAGCCGCTCTCGATGGACGAGCTGGTCGGCTCGCTGCGCACGATCGTCCTCCAGCACGCTACGTACACCGGGCATCCCGGGTTCATGGCGTACATCTCCGGCTCGGGCACCATCCCGGGCGCCGCGGCCGATCTGCTCGCGGCGGCGCTGAACCAGAACGTCGGCGGCTGGCGGCTCTCGCCCGCCGCCACCGAGATCGAGCTGCACCTCTGTCGCTGGTTCGCCACTCGCCTCGGGCTTCCCTCAACGGCGGGCGGCTATGTGACGTCGGGCGGCGCGATGGCGGCGTTCGTGGCCCTCAAGGCGGCGCGCGACGCGCGGGCCGGCTGGGCGGTGCGCGACCTCGGCACACGCGGTGGGCCGCCGCTCACCTTCTACGCGTCGGCCCAGGTGCACGACGTGAACACCCGCGCCGCGGACATGCTCGGCCTCGGCCGCGACGCCGTTCGCATGATCCCGTGCGACGGCGACTATCGCATGCGTGTCGACCTGCTGCGATCGACGATCGCGCGCGACATCAGGAACGGCTTCAAGCCAGTGGCCGTGATCGCCACGGCCGGTACCGTCGCCACCGGCGCGATCGATCCACTCGACGCCATCGCCGATGTGTGCGCGGAGCATGGACTGTGGATGCACGTGGACGGCGCATATGGTGGCACCGCCGCGCTCACCACGCCGCTGCGCCACCTCTTCCGCGGCATCGAGCGCGCGGACTCGGTGGCGTTCGACCCGCACAAGTGGCTCTACACCCCGCACTCGGGGGGCGTACTGCTCGTACGCAACATGCAGTCGCTCGCCGATGCGTTCGCGATCGAGCCCAGCTACGTGCACGAGGACAAGGAGCTGACCGGTCGCGGCGTGGATCTGTTCGCCCTCGGTCCCCAGTTCTCGCGCGGGTTCCACGCGCTCAAGATCTGGGTATCGCTGCTCGCGCACGGGTGGAGCGCCTACGAACGTCGCATCGCGCACGACGTCGCGCTCGCGAAGTACCTCTACACGTCCGCGGCGGCGAACCCCGATCTGGAGGCGGTCGGACCCGAGCCGGCGCTCTCCATCGCCTGCTTCCGCTACGTGCCGCGCGAGCTGCGCGGCGACCAGTCCGCGGAGCCGTACCTCAATCAGCTCAACGAGCGGCTGATGGCGGAGCTCCAGCTCACGGGGCGGGTGTTCCCCTCCAACGCGGTGCTCGACGGCAAGTTCGCCCTGCGGGCGTGCATCGTGAACTTCCGCACCGAGGCGGTGGACGTCGATGCGTTGCTGGAGCAGGCGGTATCGCTGGGTCGATCGCTCCACACGGTCGGGCAGGCGGCATAGGCGGGCCACGGCGGTCGACCAATCTTAGAAAATTCTCATATTGGGTCTCTCATCCTGATCAGGTCGGTGATACGTTCGCTGCCTGGCCGCACCCGGCCAGCCAATGCGGCAATCACTCTGCACTCAGGAGTTGGGACATGAGACGAACGCTCACCGGTCTCGTCGTCGCGCTGGCCGCCGCCGCGTCCCTGGCGTGTCCGGGCAATCCGCCGACGCCACTCACCACGACCCTCAACCCGTCCGTTCGCGACCTCGCCATTCGGCAGGGGCTCGTCGACCCGAACAACGACTGTTCGGTGGCGACGCCGCCATCCCCTCCGGCGCCGGACGTGGAATTCAACTCGCTTCCCATCTCCGCGCCGCAGAAGACGCTCAACAACGGGATCGTCGGCTTCAATGTGTGGCGCAACACGCACGACGGATGTCTGGAAGCGCGACAGGATCTCTATCGCACGCGCTTCGCGTACAACCTCTCCGGCGTTCAGAACCTGAAAGGCCTCGTCACCGCGGCGCAGTTGTCCTTCTCGGCGGTCGTTCTGCCGGCGCCCTCAGGCATCTTCTGCCAGGCGATGACGGGCGGCGGGGGATCGCTCTTCCGGTTGCCGGTGGGCACCACCCTTCCGGCCGCGATGTTCACGCTGCTCCCGCCCAACTCCTCCTTCACGACGACGGGGCGCGTCTTCGGCATGACGAACCCATGGATCGCGGGGACCATCCAGCCCGGCGTGACGACATTGGCCACGGGGACCGGCGGCGCCAGCTTCTCCGTGGACGTGACCCAGCAGACGCAGGGCGCGCTCAATCAGAATGCGGGCGACATGACCTTCGAGATCAGTAGCTCCGACGAAACCAGGATCACCACTTCGCCGTCTGGCAGCACCGATTGCCGGACGATCTATCGCGTTGGTCCGCTGGTCATCACGCACTACTGAGCGGCGACATCACCTGGTGAGACGAGAAAGCCCCCG
>DASSIC010000087.1:0-3098 GCA_035692325.1 Gemmatimonadaceae bacterium
GCCGCCCGTGGCGTGCGACCGGATGCTCGTCACGGGTGGCCCACCCGTTCCCTCCGGAAGGATCCCCATCACGTACGCGCCGTCGCTGTACTTGTGTCCCGCGCCGACGAGCGCCTTGGTGAGGACGAATGGGGCCGCGGCCACGACGCCGGGCTCCTTGCGCACGCGCTCCAGCACGGGCTGCCAGTCCTTGAGAACCATGTCCGAGCCGTAGTTCAGCACGCGCACGTCCGGACTACCGATCAGGATCTTCTCGCGGAGGTCGTTCTGCAGCCCCGTCATCACGCCCATGATGACGATGAGCGCACTCACGCCGATCACCACGCCACCGATCGCGATGACGCTGATCAGCGACAGCAGCTTCGACCCGCGCCGGCTGCGCAGGTAGCGCCAGGCGATCCCGATCTCGAGGCGGCTCATTCTGGGCGCATCGTCGGAAAGAGGATGACGTCGCGGATGTTCGCCGTCTCGGTCAGGTACATGAACAGGCGGTCGATGCCGATCCCGACCCCGCCCATCGGCGGCATGCCGTATTCCATGGCGCGAAGGTAGTCCTCGTCCACACCGGTCGCCTCCTCGTCGCCGGCAGCGCGAAGGCGGGCCTGTGCCTCGAACCGCTGCCGCTGGTCGATCGGATCATTCAACTCGCTGAACGCATTCGCCAGCTCGCGTCCGCCGGCGAACAGCTCGAACCGCTCGGTGAGCGCGGGATTCCCCCGCTTCGGCTTGGCCAGCGGGGACAGCTCGACGGGATAATCGATCACGAAGGTGGGCTCGACGATCCGGCTCTCCACCAGTGCGCCGAACAGCTCATCGAGCAGCTTGGGGCGGCTCATGGTGTTGACCTTGTCCACGCCCTGCGCCTGCACGAGCGACCGGAGCGCCGCATCGCTGATCGCCATCGCGTCCTGGCCGATCGCCTGCGAGAGCGCCGGCACCCATTCGACGCGCGGAAAGGGGGCGCGGAGCGCCGGCACCTTCTCGCCGACGCCTGGAATCCGGCGCACGGCATCCGCGGCGTGGGTGATCAGCGCCTCCACCACCGTCATCATCTCGCGGTAGTCGGCGTAGCCCTGATAGAACTCGAGCATGGTGAACTCGGGATTGTGCGTGCGGTCGATCCCCTCGTTCCGGAAGTCGTGCCCGATCTCATACACCCGATCGAACCCGCCGACGATCAGGCGCTTGAGGTACAGCTCGTCCGCGATGCGCAGGAAGAGCGGCATGTCGAGCGCGTTGTGGTGCGTCGTGAACGGTCGCGCCGCGGCGCCGCCATAAAGCGGCTGGAGGACCGGCGTCTCGACCTCCAGAAAGCCGTGCCCATCCAGGAAGGCACGGATCGCCGAGATGAGCCGCGTGCGCGCCACGAACAGCGCACGCACTTCCGGATGCACGGCGAGGTCCGCGTAGCGCTGCCGGTACCGCTGTTCGGGATCGGTGAAGCCCGAGTGTCGCACCGTCACGCCGTCGACGATCTCCTCCTTGCCGTAGGGGAGCGGCCGGAGCGACTTGGCGAGCATCTCCACCGCCGACACACGCACCGTCACCTCGCCCGTGCGGGTGCGCATGAGCGGGCCTTCCACGCCCACGACGTCGCCGATGTCGTAGAGCGCGAGCTGCGCGAAGGTATCGTCGCCCAGCTCGTCCTTGCGGAAGTACAGCTGGATGCGGCCGCTCGCGTCGGCCAGGTGGGCGAACGCCGTCTTGCCGTGTCCACGCCATGCCACGAGTCGTCCCGCGACGCGCACCGACGGCCCTTCCTCCGCACCGTCGGCGAGCGAGGCAATGGCATCCGCCGTCTGGTGCGAACGCTCGTAGCCGTAGCCGAAGGGTGCGACGCCCGCCGCGACGAGCGCGTCGAGCTTCTCGCGGCGCGCCTTCTGGACGAAGTTCAGTTCGTCCATCACGCCGCGCTCCCGCTGCTCGCTGCGCCGACACCACCCGACATCTTGAGGAACGCCTCGATGAACGGGTCGATGCCGCCATCCATCACCTTCTGGACGTCGGGGATCTTGAGCTCGGTGCGGTGGTCGTTGACCATGGTATAGGGCTGGAACACGTAGCTGCGGATCTGGCTGCCGAACGACACGTCCGACTTGCTGGCGTCCATCTCGGCCTTCTTGGCGAGCTGCTTGTTCAACTCGATCTGGTAGAGGCGATTCTTGAGCATCTTCATGGCGGTCGCCTTGTTCTTGCCCTGCGACCGCTGCGCCTGCGAGGCCGTCACGACGCCGCTCGGAATGTGCGTGATACGCACCGCGGAGCTGGTCTTGTTGACGTGCTGCCCGCCGGCGCCCGACGCGCGATAGACGTCGATCTTCAAGTCTTCGTCGCGGATCTCGATGTTGATGTCGGTGTCGACCACGGGGTACGCAAACACCGAAGCGAAGCTGGTGTGGCGCCGAGCCTGGGCATCGAAGGGAGAGATGCGCACGAGTCGGTGTACCCCCGTTTCCGCCTTGAGGTACCCGTAAGCATAGAGACCCTTGATCTCCAGGACGGCGCCCTTGATCCCGGCTTCCTCTCCCTCGCTGAGATCCACGATCTCGACGGAATAGCCCTTCCGCTCCGCCCAGCGGGTGTACATCCGCATCACCATCTGCGCCCAGTCCTGCGCCTCCGTCCCACCGGCGCCCGCCGCGATCTCCAGCTGCACGTCGCGATAGTCGTCAGGGTGCGACAGCAGCGAGCGGAGGCGGAACTCCTCCAGCTCCGGCGCGATGCGCTCGATCTCCGCGGCGAGGTCGGCGTCCATCTGCTCGTCCGGCTCGGCGTCGAGCAGTTCCGCCAGCTCCTTCGCGCTCTGCACGCGCGCGACGAGCGCCTCGAAGGGGTCGACCCAGTTCTTGAGCGCCTTGACCTGCTGGACGACGGACTGCGCGAGCTCCTGGTTGTTCCAGAAGTCCGCCGCGCCCATCCGCGTCTCGAGCTGCGTCAGCTCCTTCCGCTTGTGGTCGAGGTCAAAGATACCTCCTCAGCTCGGCGAGCTGATCGTCGTACGAGGACAGCAGCCGAGCGCGATCGCTTTCCGCCATGTCATTCTCCCAGGTAAGACACGAGCCGTCCGGCTCGAGGGGCGGACGGCTCGCACGGTGTCG
>DASSIC010000088.1:0-3888 GCA_035692325.1 Gemmatimonadaceae bacterium
GTCCTTCTCCAGGGTGAGCCCCCAGTCGGCGATCGGCCCGATGTCGCTCACGAAGCCGAGCATCGGCAGCACGACGTCGGCCTCGATCTCCGTCATCTCCTTCGTCTTCACCTGCTTGAGCATGAGATGCGTGAACCGCTCTCCCGCCGGCTTGCAGAGCACGTCGGCGAGCTCGTGGAAGGTGAACATCGAGGCACGCCCCGCCTTCACGTCCTCCTCGAACTGCGTGACCGTCGCGCCATGCGCGCGGAATCGATCGCTGCGATGCACGAGCGACACGTGCGTCGCCACGCCGCGGAGCTGCGTCGCCCAGTCGAAGGCCGAGTCGCCGCCCCCGACGATCACCACGCGCTGCCCCTTGTACTCCTGCGGATCGGTGACGACGTCGTAGATGCCGCGCCCATACCACGGCTCGGCGCACGGCTGCGGCAGGCGCCGCGGCGAGAAGGCGCCGATCCCGGCGGCGATGATGATCGACTTCGTGGGATACTCGCCCTTGGCGGTGTGCAGCACGAAGTGGCCGTCGCGCTCCTCGAGTCCGGTCACGGCCTGGGCCAGATGCGCCGGCTCGTTGAACTGCGCCGCCTGATCGCGGAGCGACCGTACGAGATCCTTCGCCAGCACCTTGGGGTAGCCGGCGACATCGAAGATGAACTTCTCCGGATAGAGCGCCGTGAGCTGGCCGCCGAGCTCGGGGAGGGCGTCGACGATCTGTGCCGACGCGCCGCGCATGCCGGCGTAGAAGAGCGCGAAGATGCCGGCGGGGCCGCCACCGATGATGGTGATGTCCTTCAGGGGATGATCCATGGCGGCGAAATATAGAGTGAGGTCGGCGAAGCCAGCCGGGCGCCCTATATTCCCCGGATGAAGATCTACACGAGGACCGGCGACCAGGGCTCTACCGGACTCTTCGGCGGCGGGCGCGTCCCCAAGGACGACATCCGCGTCGAGGCATATGGTGACGTCGATGAGCTCAACGCCGTCATTGGAGTGGCTCGCTCCGTCGAGATGATGCCGCGCATCGATGAGGTGCTGGTTCCCATCCAGCGCGACCTCTTCGCCATCGGCGCCCTCCTTGCCACCCCCGACCGCGACAAGATGGCGCAGCATCTCGAAAAGGCGCGGATCGACGAAGGGCGGATCGCAGAGCTCGAGCGCGCCATCGACCAGGGCGACGCGGAGCTGGAGCCGCTGAAGGCCTTCATCATCCCCGGCGGCACCCCCAAGGCGGCCGCGCTGCACGTGGCGCGCACCGTCTGCCGGCGCGCCGAGCGGCACGTCGTGCGGCTCCAGCACGAGGTGGAGCTTCCGCCGCTCGCCGTCATCTATCTGAACCGACTGTCCGACCTGCTCTTCACCCTCGCGCGCGTCGCCAATCGTCGCGCCGGTGCCGGCGAAGTGACCTGGTAGGATGACGGCGACCATGGTGTACGGGGCGGCGCGTGTCGTCGACGCGGGAGGTTATCGCGTCATCATCGGCGCAGGCCTGCGGCAGGAGTTCGCGTCGAGCGTCGCGAAGGCGGCGCCGGCGCACCACTATGCCGTGGTGAGCGATGACGACGTCGCGCCGCTCTACGGCGAATCCCTCGCCGCGGATCTCGCGCGTCATGGCCGCAGCTCGCTGCACCGCATGCCCGCGGGCGAGGTCCACAAGACCCGCGCGACCTGGGCTCGACTCACCGACGACCTGCTCGCCGCGGGCTGCGGCCGGGATACCACCGTCGTCGCCGTCGGCGGTGGCGTGGTGGGCGACGTCGCCGGATTCGTGGCCGCGACCTTCATGCGCGGTGTGCCGATCGTCCAGTATCCGACGTCGCTCCTCGCCATGATCGACGCATCCATCGGCGGCAAGACGGGCGTGGACACCGAGGCCGGCAAGAATCTCGTCGGCGCATTTCATCCGCCCCATGTCGTGCTGATCGACGTCGAGACGCTGCGCACCCTTCCCCAGGCGCACCGCCGCGCGGGGCTCGCCGAGGCGATCAAGCATGGCGTCGTGGCCGACGCTGAGTATTTCGTGCAAGTGGAGTCGATGCTGCCCGCGCTGCTCGCCGACGACATGCCGGCCACGCTCGAGCTCGTGGCGCGCAGCGTGGAGATCAAGTCGGCGGTGGTGCGCGCCGACAGCCGGGAGAGCGGGCTGCGGAAGACGCTCAACTTCGGCCACACCATCGGCCACGCGATCGAACAGGCGAGCGGGTATTCCCTGCTCCACGGCGAAGCGGTGGCGATCGGCATGGTGCTGGAGGCGCGGCTCGCCGAGCGGATCGGTGTCGCCGAGCGCGGTACCGCGCGGGAGATCGAGCGCGTGGTGCGCGCCGCCGGGCTGCCGACGGAGCCTCCGCGCTCCCTCGACGCGAACGTCGTGCTGGAAGCCACGCGCCACGACAAGAAAGCGCGCGGCGGCGCCGTGGCGTACGCGCTGCCGGCGCGCATCGGCCAGATGGCCGGTGCGGAGCGGGATTGGGCGATCGAGGTCGGCGACACGCTGGTGCTCGAGGTGCTCGCGTGATCGCGCCGACGCCCGTGAAGGGCGCGCCGGTCGTCGCGCCGTCGTATCCACCGGTGCCGGAGCTGCCGCCCTTCGTGGGTAGCGGCAGACCACCGAAGCGCCCGCGGCGCCGGCTCGGCAAGTATGCGTCGGCAACCTTCGCGCTCGTGCTGGTGGTGGCCGCCGTCGCCGGTGCGTTGCGACTGCGCGATGGACTGAAGCCCCAGCTGCCGCTCGAGTTCCTGCCCGTGGTGGTGTACGCGCCCATCCGCCTCGACGGAGCGCTCGTCCTGGGCGCGTCGCGCGACTGGCACGTGAACCGCGACACGCCGCTGCGCTTCGGCGATCCGGTGCCGGTGTCGCTCACGGCGTACTGCCTGAAGGGGATGACGCGGCGCGACCACTACGTGCGCGAGGGGATCATCGCGTCGGATCCCAAGGTGTTCCCGCTTGGCCGGTATCTCGAGATCTACGTGGGCAAGACGTACTACGGACGCTTCCTGATCGACGACACGGGCGGTGTGATCAAGGGGAACAAGCTGGATATCTGGACGCCGACCTGCCGCGAGGCGCGCCTGTTCGGTCGCGTGAAGGGCACGGCGGTGCTCGTCCCCAAGCCACGCGACGCGGCGGCGGATACGGTGACGACGGGGCGGCTCGGCGGCGCGAAGAAGGGTGACGGCTGACGTTTGACGGCTCGTCTCTTGCCCCGCTTCGCCGCCGACCTCAGCGGACGAGAAAAACCATGTCCTCCTTCGGAACGTACCTGGTCGGTTTCATCATCCTGATTCTCGGGTTGGCGATCGCGGCCTACCTCCTCAACGTCCCCACGATGTGGATCGCGGTGGGCGTCATCGTCATGATCGGCATCGGTGTGCTCATGGCGACCAGTCGAACCAAGATGAAAGATCCGCCGTCCTCACCACCTCCTGGCCCGGGCGGCCCTCGGGTCTGACGCTCGATCAGTGCACGAAGACGGGCGCGTCGCTTTGGCGGCGCGCCCGTCTTGCGTTGTCATTCCGAGCATCCCGACGACATTTCGTCGAGGGTCGGTCAGTATGCCCGGACCGCGTCAAAGTGTCCGAAATACGCGCAAGGAGCCAGTAACCGTCTGTGGCGCCTGAAGTTAGGCATCTCACAAATCTGAACGTAGAGTCATTCTGGCAAACTGACTGTTGACGGGTTTTTTCCCCGACATTACTGTGGCCGTCCTGCTGACTCTCCCGAGCGACGCGGCTCCGAGTGCAGCGCAGCTCGACCACCTTCCGGCACAGGTAAGGGGCGTGTATGGAGCAAGCGACCGAGACCAGGTCCAAGGGCTACTTCCGTTCGTCTCCCTCCACCGCGTTCGATCAGTACCTCCAGGACATCCAGAAGCTGCCACTCATCAGCGACGC
>DASSIC010000089.1:0-8130 GCA_035692325.1 Gemmatimonadaceae bacterium
CCGCGCGCACGTGCAGGCGAAGGGCAAGCTGATCGACGTGCGGTCGCCCGACGAGTTCACCGGCAAGCGGCTGCACATGCCCGACTACCCGCAGGAGGGCGCGATGCGCGGCGGCCACATTCCCGGCGCGCGCAGCGTCCCCTGGGCGCGCGCGGCGAACGCCGACGGTACGTTCAGAAGTGCCGCGGAGCTGCGGGCGATCTACGAAAGCGAGGCGGGACTCAGGAAGGAAGACGACGTGGTGGCCTACTGCCGCATCGGCGAACGCTCGTCACACACCTGGTTCGTGCTCACCTACCTGCTGGGCTACGACCGCGTACGCAACTACGACGGCAGCTGGACGGAATGGGGCAACGCCGTCCGCGCGCCAATCGAGAGATAAATGGCACACAAACCGAACATCACGCGCGCCACCTGGGCCGGAGAGCAGCGCTTCGACACCGGACGTCCCGACGGCCCCGTCGCCCGCATCGACGGCACCGGCCAGACCGGCCAATCGCCGCCCGACGCGGTGCTCAGCGCACTGGCGGCATGCTCCGGGATCGACCTCGTCGACATCCTCGCGAAGCGCCGCACGCCGGTGGAGCGACTGACGATCGACACGGAGGGGGAGCGGCGCGAGGAGCATCCCCGTCGCTTCACGAAGCTCCGCGTCACCTATCGGGTGGACGGAGCGGGGATCGAGGCGGCGCACGCCGAACGCGCGGTGGCGCTGGCGTTCGAAAAGTACTGCTCGGTGTCGGCGTCGCTCGCGCCCGACACGGTGGTGGAGACGGTGGTCGTCGTGAACGGCGTGGCGGGAGCCCCGGCGAATCAGCCGCTCGGCCGCTAGCGCCGCTCAGCTAGCTCTCGCCGCGGACCTTCTCCCAGCAGCCGCACCCCTGCTCCTTCAATCCCTCGGCGAGCTTCTCCCGCAGCCCGTCGGGTGCGCCGAGGTCGGCGCGCAGCTTCTTCATCGCCTCGAGAAAGCAGGACTGATAGACCTCGTACGACTGGCACTTCGGACAGGTCGCGATGTGCGCGCGCAGCCGGTCCGCGCCTTCGGGAGTGATCTGCTCGTCGAGGTAGTCCCACAGATGCCGGAGGACGTCGGCGCAGGTGGACGAGAGGCCGAGCGCCTCGAGCTGCACGCGGGCGGGAGCGCTCATCGCGCACCCGCCGGTGCAAAGCCCAGATCCTCGGCCACCGTGAGCAGCTTTTCCTGCAGCAGCCGACGCCCGCGGAAGAGTCGCGACCGCACCGTTCCGATCGGCACGCCCATCACCTCGGCCGCCGACTCGTAGGTGAGATCCTCGACGTCCACGAGAATGACCGCCGACCGGAAGGGCTCCGCCAGCTGGTCGATGGCGTCGCGCAGGGCGGGAGCGAGGTCGAGTCGGGCATAGATGTCATCATATCCCTTCTCGCGTGCTGCGGCATAGACCGAGCCCGCGGCGACCGCGTCCTGCTCGCCGTCCTCGAGGTCCACCGTCGGCCGCTGCCGTTCGCGCGAGCGGAGGAAGACGTTGCGGCAGATCGTGAACAGCCAGCGCCGACAGTCGGTGCCAGGGATGAAGGTGTGCCAGGAGCGGTACGCTCGCAGGAAGGTCTCCTGCACGACGTCGTCGGCATCCGCCTCGTCGCGGGTGAGCGACAGCGCGAAGCGGTAGACGTCGTCGAGCCAGGGAAGCGCGTCGCGCTCGAACGCGACGTCGCGCTCGGCGTCGCCGGCCGGATACTGCGCCCGCCCGACACCGAGTGCCACGTCCGGTCCGTCGGAGTCGAATCCGGTGATCGGGTGCGCGGCGAAGGTGGCCGTCGTCATTGTGGCCTCATTAGTTGATGAATCAATTTTACGCTCATCGAACCGAAAGAGCAAGGGGCGGCTATGTTGCGAGCCATGCGCGTCCGCCTGCTGGCCGCTTTCGCGGCCGTCTACACGATCTGGGGCTCCACCTACCTCGCGATCCGCTTCGCCGTCGAGACGCTGCCGCCGCTGCTCATGGCGGGGGCGCGGTTCGTCATCGCCGGAGCGATTCTGTTGCTCTGGTCGCGCCTCCGTGAGCGCGATGGCGGTCCATCGCAGCGCGACTGGATCACGGGGCTGATCAGCGGTGCGCTGCTGCTGCTCGGCGGCAATGGCGCCGTGGTGTGGGCGGAGCAGCGCGTCCCATCTGGCATCGCCGCGCTGCTCGTCGCCATCGTGCCGCTGTGGATGGTGCTGCTCGACTGGCTGCGCCCCGGCGGCCGACGTCCGGCGTCGCTCGTCTTCGTCGGGCTCGGGCTCGGGCTCGTGGGTCTGGCGCTTCTCGTGGGGCCGGACGCGCTGCATGGCGGCGGCGCGATCGACGTGACCGGCGCGATCGTGTTGATCCTGGGCTCGCTGTCGTGGGCGCTGGGCTCGCTCTACACCCAGCGTGCGCCGCGACCGAGCAGCGCGAACCGAGGTTCCGGCGCGCAGATGTTCGCCGGCGGCGTGTGCCTGCTCGCCGTCGCGCTGATCAGCGGTGAGGGAGCGCAGCTCGACCTTGCCCACGCGTCGAGCCGCTCGCTGCTCGGCTTCGCCTACCTCGTGACCTTCGGCTCGCTCATCGGCTTCACGGCGTACGTGTACCTCCTCGCACACACCACGGCGGCGAAGGCGGCGACGTACGCGTACGTGAATCCCGTCGTGGCGGTGCTGCTCGGCTGGGCCTTCGCCCACGAACCGGTGACGTCGCGCACGCTGCTGGCGGCGGCGGTGATCCTCGCCGGCGTGGCGATCATCACCGTGGCGCGCGACACGAAGGTCAGGATACCGGAAGAAGAGCGCGCGGCAGCCTGACGGTGAAGGTGGTCCCTTCACCGGGAACGCTCTCCACCGTGACGTCGCCGCCGAGGAGGCGGGCGAGGCGACGTGTGACGCTGAGGCCGAGGCCCGTGCCGCCCACGCGACGCGAGGCCGCCTGTTCCACCTGCCAGAAGGGCTCGAACACGCGCTCGAGATGCGCTGACGGAATGCCGATGCCCGTGTCGCTCACGCGGAAGGCCACGTCGGCTCCCTCGGCACTCGCCGACAGCATCACCTTGCCCTGATCGGTGAACTTCACGGCGTTGTTGAGCAGGTTGACGAGGATCTGCCGGAGCTTGAGCACGTCGGTCTGGAGGGAGAGCGCGTCGTCACTCCGCCCCACCGTCGCGATCTCGATCGGCAGGCGCTTCGCGGCCGCCATGGGCTTCACGAGCGACAGCGCTTCTTCCAGCACGGCGCTCACCCGCACGTCCTGGATCGAGACCTGTTCGCGTCCTGCTTCGAGGCGCGAGAAGCTCAGCACCTCGTCGATGAGTCCGAGCAGATGCGTTGCGCTCGATCGGATCCGCAGCAGCTGCTCCTGCTGGGCAGACGTCACGGGTCCGGTGATCCCGTCGGCGAGGAGCGACGTGTAGCCGAAGATCGCGTTCAGCGGAGTGCGAAGCTCGTGGCTCATGCTCGCCATGAACTCGGATTTCGCGCGGCTCGCCGCGGCCGCGGCCTCGAACAGCTCGACGTTCTCGATCACGAGGGCGCTGCGTCGGGCGAGCTCCTCGGCGATGGGCAGGTCGCGCTCGGTGAACTGTCGACCCGACTCCGCCCCGATGAGCGTGATCGCGCCAAGGGTGCGTCCGTGCGCCTGCATGGGGACGATCATGGCCGAGCGCATCTGGAGCGTGCGCAGCAGCGCGAGGTGCCCCTCGTCCTTCGCGGCGCCGACGAGCATCGCGTCGGTGATCTCCGTATAGAGCTCGGACTTGCCGGTGCGGATGACGGAGGGCACGCCGTTGGCCGCATCCGGATCGCTGGGATAGCGAACAGCGGCCTCTCGCGCCCACTTAACCTTCTCCGGGTCGGCGTGCGCCACCGCCAGCGTCTCGAGCGCTCCGGTGGAGCTCACGAGCACCACGCTGCACCAGTCGGCGAGTGCGGGGGTGACGATATGCGCCACCGTATGGAGCGTCGTGCGAAAGTCGAGCGATTCGGCGAGCACCCGTCCGGCGTCGGCAAGCAGGGAGTTCGCCTGCTCGCGCCGGCGGCGCTCGGTGATGTCCGTCCCGACGCCCACGACGCCGGCGATCCGGCCCTGCGAATCACGCCAGAGCCCGCGCGAGCTGAGGAAATAGCGCGTGATCCCATCTACCGTGACGAGATGCTCCTGCCGCGACGTGGTCCCGGTGCGCAGCACCTCGAGCTCGGCGACGCGCAGCGAGTCCGCGGTGGCCTTGTCCACGAAGTCGTAGGTGGTGTGGCCGACGACCTCTTCCGGCGTCCGGTGCAGCACCGCGGCGCCCGCGGAGTTGATCGCGAGGTAGCGACCGTCGCGATCCTTCACGAAGATGGCGTCGGTCGTGTTGTTGAGGATGGCGTGCAGGAGGGCCGTGCTCTCGGCCGCTCGACTCTCGGCGACGTGGCGCTCCGCAATGTCGCGGGTGAAGGCGGTGATGACCGTCGCCGATGGGACGAGGCGCGTCTCGGTCCATCGGTCGAGCGCGGGCGCAAGCCGTTCGAACGAAACGACCCGCCGCTCCGCCGCGACGCGGCGCAGCGCGGTCTCCCACGCGCTGCCCGCCATCCCCGGCACCGCCTCCCAGCACACCCGCCCAAGAACGTCGCGCGCGTCCAAGCCTCCCTCGCTCAGATAGCGGCGGGCGACGCCGTTGAGATAGAGGATACGAAACTCGAAGTCGAACACCGTCACCGCGTCGGGTGACGAATCCAGCGCCTCGGTGAGGTTCGATTCGCGCACGACGGGATCGTTGGGAGGACGATCGCTCATCCGGCCACGTCTGACCGACGATCAGCCACGACGGCCCGAGGTCCAACCGTCGCGCACGACGCGCTGCGCCGGCGTCGCGTCGGGGATCTCCTCGATGCGCCACTGCTCTCCGCGCACGAGGCGAAGTCCGGCGCGCGCCAGGAGCGCGTCGTAGTCGAGATCATCGGTGCCGCCCACGTACCGCTCGAACCAGGCATGCATGTCCTCGCCGGCCACCTCGGAGGCGGCACGCTCGACGTCGAGCTCCGTGTAGCCGCGGCCCTGGAGGTAGTACGACGCATTCGGGGCGTTCCAGGTGCGGCGCTTGAGTGCGTTGAAAACGTCGTCGAGCGCGAGCTGGTTCCCGGACTTGGCGCGAAGGTAGAGATCGAGATACAGCGCGCGGCCCGCGCCGGAGGTGTAATAGCTGAAGAAGGTGTTCCCGCCGTTGGTGGGCTGGGCATTCGGCGCGCCGTCCCAGAAGGGCGCGTGGAATGACGCCATGCGGGGCGACACTTCCTTGCGGCCCGGTGTCGTCAGGTTCGCCTTGATCGTGCCGGTCATGGCGCGATAGAAGTCGGCGAGGTCGGTCACGCCGCTGCGGTGAAGCGCGGCCTGCCCGTAGTATTGCGTCCATCCCTCGGCGACCCACAGGCTCGGCTGGTAGCGCTCACGCGTGTAGTCGAATGGGCCGAGCAGCAGGGGACGCACGCGCTTGACGTTCCAGACGTGGAAGTACTCGTGCGCCGCCGTGCCGATGCCCGGCAGCACGGTCAGGCTGTCGACCCACGGACGTCGATCGATGATCTGCGTGGAGTACAGGTGCTCCATCCCGTCGCCGCCGGCATAGCCGATGTTGAACAGGAAGGTGTACTGCTCGAGCGGCGGCGCGCCGAACACGCTGTTCTCGTAGCGCACAACCTTCTCGACATCGCGCACGAACCGCTGGCGCACGCCCTCGGGTGCCACGCCGTTGTGATGGACCATCGTGCGGTATTTCTTTCCGTCGACGTAGAACGAGTCGACGATGAAGGCCGGCGCGATCTCCGTCGGCGTGTCGATGAGCCGGTCGTAGTTCTCGAAACGGTAGTCGCGCTGGTCGGCGGTTCGCGTGTCGCCGTTCATGATGTGCCAGCCAGCGGGGGGCGTGATGCGCAGGGTGACCGGCTCCTGCTTGCGTCCCTCGACGTACATGAAGAGCGAGGCACCGTTCCAGTTCGCGTGCGCGGTATCGAGCACGCTGAAGGTGCCCGAGAGCGCGTTGTCGAACGAGCGGTAGCGGATGCGGGCCGGCCGCCCACGCGTGCTGACGACCCATCGCGCGCCGTCGGACTTGGTCCACGGCAGCGCCGTGCCCGCGGCGTCGGTGACGCGGAAGTCCTGGATGTTCTTGGCGAAGTCCATCTTCGCGTATCGGCCGGGCGACCAGACGGGCAGCTGAAGGGCGAGCGACGCCCCGGTGCCGCCGTCCACGTCCATCTCGATCTCGTACAGGTGCGTCGCCGGCTCCGGCATGGCGATGCGGTAGGCGATGCGAGCGCGCGAGGACTGGGCGCCGGCCGCAACAGCGGAGACGGCGGCAACCGTGGCGACGAGCGCCAGGAGCGGGCGAAGACGGGGCACGAGAGCGGACGAAAGGGGGTGAAGTGACGAGCGCCCGGCCGGATGGCTCCGGCCGGGCGCATTGAAAGGTCTTGTTCGGTGAGGTGCGCCGCAAGCAGGGCGCAGGCCCACAATCAACGCCCCAGAAAGTTCGGCTGTCGCTTCTCCCGGAAGGCGGTCATCGCTTCGGCGACATCGGCGGTGGTGAAGCAGTACTTGATGTTGGAGAGCTCGTCACGGAGCGCGGCGTCGAGCGGGCGATCGAAGGTCTGGGCCAGCAGTCGCTTGGTGAGCGCGTGCGCGATCGGCGCACCGGTGGCGAGACGCGCCGCGTAGGTCGCGGTGATGGAGGCGAGCTCGGCATCGGGCACGACGGCGGTAGCCAGGCCGACGCGTTCCGCTTCTGCGGCGTCCATGTCGCGTCCGCTGAGGAGGAACTCGCTCGCCCGCGCGAGTCCGACGTGACGGGGAAGGAAGTAGCTCACGCCGGCGTCGGGGCTGAGGCCGCGGCGGACGTAGCCCGCCGTCATCTTCGCCGACGCAGCGACGAAGCGAACGTCGCAGGCGAGGGCGAGCCCGAATCCCGCGCCGGCGGCGGGTCCGTTCACGGCGGCGATCACCGGCTTCTCGCAGCCGACGACGCTGCGCACCCAGCTGCCGACCCAGGCGTATGGATCGAGCCGGTCGGCGCGCGTGGCGGTGGGAAGCTCGGGGGGCGCGGAGAGATCGAGGCCGGCGCAGAAGGCGCGTCCGGCACCGGTGATCACGACGACGCGCACGGCGTCGTCGCGTGCCGCGGCGTCGAGCGCCGAGACGAGTGACGAGGCGAGCGCGCCGTTCACGGCGTTCAGCTTGTCGGGGCGATCGAGCGTGATCGTCCGGACGCCGTCGGCGGTCGTGTCGAGCTGGAGATGTGGGTAGTCGGGCATGCGTCGAAGATGCGATGACGACCCGTCAGGCGTCAGTGGTGCGCGCCACGGCGACGGCCCGCGGCCGAGCATGTGCACTCGACCGCGGGCCTGACCGTATCGGTTCAACGATCGGCGATCACCCGCTGATTGAGCCGCGCGGCGATCTCCGCCAGCCGGATGAAGTCGGTGCGGTAGCCCTCGGGGTCGTCGCCCTTCGCGCCGCGGGCGAGCGACACGACCTGCGGCCAGGTGAGCGAGCCAGCGTTCGGCGAGTTGCGGAGCAGCATGCCGAACCCTGCGACGGCGCTCGCAAAGCGCATTGATTCCGACGGCATGCGTCGCTCGCCGCTCCAGCGCACCGGCTGCGTGATGAGCGCGCTGCGCTCGCCGTCCGGCTGCTTGTATCGCAGCGCGACATGGAGCAGCTCGTCACCGCGCGAGCGAACCGCTGCGCGACGCTGGTAGCGCAGGGGCGCGACGCCGGGGAGCGGCACGTCGAGCTCCTGCTCGGCACGCACGATCTCGTACAGCGCAGTCACGGCGTGACCGGCGCCGACGTCGCCGGCGTCCTTGACGTCGTTCGTGAAGTCCTCGTCGCGGAGCAGACGATCCTCGTAGCCGAGCAGCCGGTAGGCCTGCACGCGCGTGGGGTCGAACTCGACCTGGAGCTTCACGTCCTTGGCGACGGTGAGGAGCGTGCCGCCCATCTCCTTCACCAGCATCTTGCTCGCCTCGAGCAGATCGTCGATGTAGGCGTAGTTGCCATTCCCCGCCCCGGCGAGCTTCTCCATCTTCTGGTCCTTGTAGTTCCCCATGCCGAAGCCGAGGATCGTGAGGTACGAGCCTTCACGACGCTTGTCCTCGATCAG
>DASSIC010000090.1:0-12092 GCA_035692325.1 Gemmatimonadaceae bacterium
ACTGCGACAAGGGCGTCGCCTTCGGCAACAACGTCTCCCACGCGAACAACAAGACGCGCCGGACGTGGAAGCCGAACCTGCAGGTCGTCCGCACGCTCGTCGACGGCAAGATCACGAAGGTGAAGGTCTGCACCCGCTGCCTCAACGCGGGCAAGGTGCCGCGCGCGCCGCGCGGTGTGCAGGTGGCGTGACGGCGCGACCGAGTCGTTCCGTCACCGAATTGGGAGCTCCCTCGGGCTCCCTTTTTCGTATTCATAACTAGACTCGACTTCATGCGTACCGCACTCATCACCGGGATCACCGGGCAGGACGGCTCCTACCTCGCCGAACACCTGCTCGCCAAGGGCTATCGCGTCGTCGGTGTCGTGCGCCGCAGCTCCACCACGCCGTACGAGCGCATCGCCCACCTCGTGGATCGAGTGGAGCTGCTCTCCGCCGACCTGCTGGACCAGACGTCCCTCACCGACGTCGTGCACGACACCCAGCCGGACGAGATCTACAACCTCGCCGCGCAGAGCTTCGTCCAGACCTCATGGACCCAGCCCGTGCTGACGGGCGAGTTCACGGCGCTGGGCGTCACGCGCATGCTTGAGGCGATGAAGAAGGCGGCGCCCAAGGCGCGCTTCTATCAGGCCAGCTCGAGCGAGATGTTCGGCAAGGTGGTGGAGGTGCCGCAGCGCGAATCCACCCCCTTCTATCCGCGGTCGCCCTACGGCGTGGCGAAGGCATATGGCCACTGGATCACGCTGAACTACCGTGAAAGCTTCGGGCTCTATGCCGTCTCCGGCATCCTGTTCAATCACGAAAGTCCGCGCCGCGGCCTGGAGTTCGTGACGCGCAAGGTCACCGATGGTGCCGCACGCTGCAAGCTGGGTGTCTCGAAGGAACTCCGCCTTGGCAACATCGAGGCGCGACGTGACTGGGGGTACGCCGGGGACTACGTCGATGCCATGTGGCGCATGCTCCAGCAGGACGAGCCCGACGACTACGTCATCGCCACGCATGAGACCTGGTCGGTGCGGCAGCTCTGCCAGTTCGCCTTCGAGGCGGTGGATCTCGACTACCGCGACTTCGTGAAGCACGACAACAAGTTCGACCGACCGGCCGAGGTGGACCTGCTCATCGGCGACCCGACCAAGGCGCGCGAGCGGCTCGAGTGGGAGCCCACCGTGCGGTTCCAGGAGCTGGTGCGCATGATGGTCGATGCCGATCTCGCGCGACACGCCGCCGTGAAGTGACGACGCGCGCACTCGTCACTGGCGGCAACGGCTTTGTTGCGCAGTGGGCCATCCGCGCGATGCTGGAACGTGGATGGACGGTGACCGTGGCGACCCACGACGTGCCGCCCGCCGCCGTGGTGCTCTCCTCCGACGAGCGCGCCGCCGTGACCTGGCGGCCGGCGGACGTGACGCGCCAGGACGAGCTGCGGACGGTGCTCGACGCCGCGCGCGCCGATGTGGTGCTCCATCTCGCCGCCGTGAGCCACGTGCCGGACGCGGCCAACAACCCCGGCTACGCGTACGAGGTCAACGCCGTGGGCACGGTCCGCCTCCTGGCCGAAGTGCGACGTCACAGGGCGGCCGGCACGAGCGACCCGGTCGTGCTCGTCGTGGGGTCCGCGGAACAGTATGGGCGGCACGAGATGAACGAGATGCCCCTGCACGAGCAGGCCGAGCAGCGTCCACTGACGCTCTACGCGGCCTCGAAGGTCGCGCAGGAGGTGGCGGCGCTCCAGGCATACCGCAGCGACGGAATCCGTGTCGTCTGCACCCGAAGCTTCAGTCATTCGGGCCTCGGCCATGGCCAGCACTTCCTCCTGCCGTCGCTGGTCACGCGGGCGCTGCAGCTTCCGCCGACCGGCGGGCGGCTCCAGATCGGCAACGGCGACACGGTGCGCGACTTTCTCCATGTGCGCGACGTGGTGGACGCATATCTTTCTCTGGTGCAGCAGGGGCGCGTCGGCGAGGCGTACAACGTGTCCAGCGCCGAGGGGACGAGCGTCCGCAGTCTCGCTCAGCGCGTGCTGCAGCGGGTCGGCCGCTCCGCCGAGATCATCACGGATCCTGCGCTGTCCCGTCCGGTGGACGTGCCGGTGCAGGTAGGAAGCAACAGCAAGCTGCGTCGCGCCACCGGATGGGCTCCCCGCCGGACGCGCGACGACATCATCGACGATCTGATCCATGCCGCGACGCGCTGACCTCCACCGCATTCTCGTCATCGGCTCGGGCCCGATCATCATCGGGCAGGCCGCCGAGTTCGACTATTCGGGCACGCAGGCGACGAAAGCGCTGCGCGAGGAAGGGTACGAGGTGATCCTGATCAACTCGAACCCGGCCACGATCATGACCGATCCGGAGATCGCCGACCGGACGTACATCGAGCCGGTGACGCCGGCCTTCGTCGAGCTGATCATCGAGCGCGAAAAGCCCGATGCGCTCCTGCCGACGATGGGTGGGCAGACCGCGCTCAACGTCGCCATGGCGCTGGCGCAGAACGGCGTGCTCGAAAAGCACGGCGTGGAGCTGATCGGCGCCAACGCGCGCGCGATCGCGATCGCGGAAGACCGCAAGCTGTTCGGCGAAGCGATGGACCGCCTCGGTCTCGGCGTGGCCAAGGGTGGCATCGCCAACGACTTCGACGAAGCGCTGGCCCTCCTCGACACGACTGGCTTCCCGGCCATCGTACGCCCCTCGTTCACGATGGGGGGCACCGGGGGCGGCATCGCCTACAATCGCGAGGAGTTCGAGTCGATCGTGCGGCACGGGTTCCGGGAGAGCCCGACGAGCCAGATCCTCATCGAGCGCTCGCTGATCGGCTGGAAGGAGTTCGAGCTCGAGGTGATGCGCGACCAGTTCGACAACGTCGTCATCGTCTGCTCGATCGAGAACCTCGACCCGATGGGCGTGCACACCGGCGATTCGATCACCGTCGCGCCGGCGATGACGTTGACGGACCGCGAGTATCAGACGATGCGCGACGCCGCGGTGGCGATCATCCGCGAGGTCGGCGTCGACGCCGGCGGATGCAACATCCAGTTCGCGATCAACCCGCGCGACGGCGAGATGATCGTGATCGAGATGAACCCGCGCGTGTCGCGGTCGTCGGCCCTCGCCAGCAAGGCGACCGGCTTCCCGATCGCGCGCATCGGTGCCAAGCTCGCCGTGGGGTATCGGCTGGACGAGATCCCCAACGACATCACGAAGACCACGCCCGCGTCGTTCGAGCCGGTGCTCGACTACGTCGTCGTGAAGGTGCCGCGCTTCGCGTTCGAGAAGTTCCCCTCGGCGAGCCCGCTGCTCACCACGCAGATGAAGAGCGTGGGCGAGGCGATGTCGATCGGCCGCACGTTCAAGGAGGCCTTCCAGAAGTCGCTGCGCGCCCTCGAGACGGGGCGTCCCGGCTGGACGATCGGGCAGCGGCTCATCGACGACCGGCTCGCCGACGACACGATAGAGGCGCTCCGCGGCGCGCTGCGCCAGCCGACGCCGGAGCGCATCTATCAGGTCAAGCGCGGCTTCCTGCTCGGCATGTCCGTCGACGAGCTGTTCGAGCTGACGGCGATCGATCCGTGGTTCCTGTCGCAGCTCCAGGAGCTCGTCGAGGCGGAACGCTGGTTCACCGGGCTGACTTCGCTCGATGCGCCCGCGCTGCGGCGCATGAAGCAGTTCGGCTTCTCCGACCGGCAGCTCGCCGAGCTGCGCGATGGGCAGGAGAAGGACATTCGCGCGCTCCGCTGGTCGCTCGGCGTTCGGCCGGCGTACAAGATGGTGGACACCTGCGCGGGAGAGTTCCCCTCGGCGACGCCGTATCTCTACGGCAGCTATGACGAGGAGAGCGAAGGGCCGCGCAGCGGCCGGCCGTCGGTCGTCATCCTGGGCAGCGGTCCGATCCGGATCGGGCAGGGGGTGGAGTTCGACTACTGCTGCGTGCGCGCCGTGATGGCGCTCCGGCAGCAGGGGTACGAGACGATCATGATCAACTCCAACCCCGAGACCGTCTCGACGGACTTCGACACCTCGGACAAGCTGTACTTCGAGCCACTGACGCTCGAGGACGTGCTGGAGATCGTCGATCGCGAGCAGCCGATCGGCGTCATCGTGCAGCTCGGCGGCCAGACGCCGCTCAAGCTGACGCGCGGCCTCGAGGCGGCGGGGGTGCGTATCCTCGGCACCTCCCCCGACTCGATCGACGCCGCCGAGGACCGTCGTCGGTTCGAGGCGATCGCCCGCGAGATCGGCCTGAAGCAGCCACCCAACGGCACAGCGACGAGCGTCGAGGAGGCGCTCGAGGCGGCCGAGCGCATCGGCTATCCCGTGCTGGTGCGGCCGAGCTACGTGCTGGGCGGGCGGGCGATGCAGATCGTGTACGATCCGCCCGCGCTGGAGGACTACTTCGCGAAGGCGGTGCGGGTGTCCGAGGAGCGGCCGGTGCTGATCGATCGCTTCCTCGAGGACGCGTATGAGGTCGACGTCGATGCGCTGTCGGACGGCGAGCGCGTCGTGATCGGCGGCGTGATGCAGCACATCGAGGACGCGGGCATCCACTCGGGCGACTCGGCGTGCGTGCTGCCGCCGTACCTGATTGGCGAGAAGGATCTCCAGACCATGCGCGAGCAGACCGTCGCGATGGCCAAGGCATTCAAGGTGGTGGGGCTGATCAACGTGCAGTTCGCGATCAAGCACGGTGTCGTCTACGTGCTCGAGGTGAACCCGCGGGCCAGTCGCACCATCCCCTTCGTGTCGAAGGCGATCGGTGTGCCGCTCGCCTCGTACGCCGCCCGCGTGATGTGCGGCGAGACGCTCGAGCAGATCGGGTTCACGGAGGAGATCATCCCGCCGTTCGTGTCGGTGAAGGAGGCGGTGTTCCCGTTCAACAAGTTCGCCGGCACCGATCCCATCCTCGGACCGGAGATGCGCTCCACCGGCGAGGTCATGGGCATTTCGGACTCCTTCGGCAGCGCGTTCGCCAAGGCGCAGCTGGCGGCGTCGAACGGCCTGCCGCTCAGCGGAACGATCCTCGTCACCGTCAACGACACCGACAAAGCGGCGGTGACTCCGATCGCGCGCCGGTTTCACGAGATGGGATTCAAGTTGGTGGCGACGGCTGGCACGTACCGGTACCTGCGCGGACGGGGGATCCCCGTCACGCCGGTGCTGAAGGTTCACGAGGGGCGGCCCAACTGCATGGACATGATCGTCAACGGTGAGGCGCAGCTGCTCATCAACACGCCGTTCGGCAAGCATTCGCTGCGCGACGACTACACCCTGCGGCAGGCCGCCATTCGCCATCGCGTCGCGTACACCACGACGCTGTCGGCGGCGAGTGCGGCGAGCGATGCCATCCTCTCGCTGCGGTCGCGCACCCCGACCGTGCGCTCGCTCCAGGAATGGCAGGCCGACATCCACGGCGAGATCGGAGTGGCACCGTGAGCGTACACGAAACGGCCTTCATCCACCCCTCGGCCTACGTCGACGACGGGGCGACGATCGGCCCCGGTACCAAGGTGTGGCATTTCTGTCACGTGCTGGCGGGGGCCGTGATCGGCGAGCGCTGTTCGCTCGGTCAGAACGTGGTCGTGATGAACGGCACAAAGATCGGCGCCAACGTGAAGATCCAGAACAACGTCTCCGTCTACGAGGGCGTCGAGCTCGAGGACGACGTGTTCTGCGGACCATCGATGGTATTCACGAACGTCGTCAATCCGCGCAGTCACGTGTCCCGAAAGAATGAATACCGGCGTACCCTGGTGCGCCGCGGGGCCACCATCGGTGCCAATGCGACCATCGTTTGTGGCGCGACGCTCGGTGAATTCGCCTTCATCGGCGCAGGTGCCGTCGTGTCCAGGGACGTCCCGGCGTACGGCCTCATGGTCGGCGTCCCCGCCCGACGCATCGGCTGGATGTGCCAGTGCGGAGAGCGGCTTCCTGACAGCGGAGCGGGGACGTGCCGAGCCTGCGACTCCGTCTACGAACCGGACGCGAACGGAATTCGCCGCGTCGCACCCGCCAACGTGACCTCCCCGATTTCTTCAGAACGATGATTTCTCACGGAACACCGGCGGATCGGCCCCTGCGCGTTGCCCTCGTCGGCTGTGGACGCATCAGCAGAAACCATGTGGAAGCGATCGCGAAGGTCGACGACATCGAGCTCGTGGCGGTCGCCGACCGGGACCTGGCTCGCGCGCAGGCGGTCGGTACGGCCTGCAGCGTGCCGGCGTTTCAGTCACTCGACGAGATGCTCGCGACGGTGCCGTCGGACCTCGTGACGATCTGCACTCCATCGGGCCTGCATCCGCAGCATGGCATCGTGGCGGCACGCGCCGGCCGGCATGTGCTGACCGAGAAGCCCATGGCCATTTCGCTCGATGGCGCGGATCGGCTCGTCGAGGCTTGCGACGCAGCCGGCGTGCAGCTGTTCGTCGTCAAGCAGAACCGTCTCAATCCTCCGATTCAGCTGCTCCGACGCGCCGTGGACAAGGGGCGCTTCGGTCGCCTCTACATGGCGAACGTGACGGTGCGTTGGACGCGTCCGCAGGAGTACTACGATGCCGAACCATGGCGTGGCACGTGGGAGTTCGATGGGGGAGCCTTGATGAACCAGGCGAGCCACTACGTCGACCTCATGCAGTGGCTCGTGGGTCCGGTCGAGAGCGTGATGGCGAAGACGGCGACCCAGGCGCGCCGGATCGAGGCCGAGGACTCTGGCGTCGCAGTGCTGAAGTTCCGCTCCGGCGCCCTGGGCGTGCTGGAAGTCAGCGTGCTCACGTACCCGAAGAACCTGGAAGGCTCGATCACGCTGCTCGGCGAAAGGGGCTCGGTGAAGATCGGCGGGACGGCGGTGAACAAGGTGGAACACTGGTCGTTCGCTGATTACGACGACGATGACAAGCTGGTGGAGTCGACGGCGACGGCGCCGCCGAGCGTCTACGGATTCGGTCACATGCCCTACTACCAGAACGTGGTCGCCGTTCTGCGGGGGCGCGCCAATCCCGACACCGACGGCCGCGCGGGACGGAAATCCCTCGAGCTGATCCTCGGCATTTACGAGTCGGCCAAGACCGGGCGCGAGGTGCCGATCCCCCTCCGCACGCGCTTCTGATCGCGACTATCATTCGGCATTCCCGAATCCCGTTTTTTCATTCCACCGATCCGTCCCATGGCCGTCCCCCTTCTCGATCTCCGCGCGCAGCACGCCACCATCCGCGATGAAACCGTGGCGGCCGTCCTGCGCATCGTCGACTCGCAGACCTTCATCCTCGGCGATGCGGTGCTCGAGCTGGAACGCGCCGTGGCGGCGCTGTCGCACACCAAGCATGCGATCGGCTGTGCGAACGGCACCGATGCGATCCTGCTCGCCATGCGAGCCCTCGACATCGCGCGCGGCGACGAGGTGATCACGACGCCGTTCACATTCTTCGCGACGGCGGGCACCATTCACAACGTCGGCGCGACGCCGGTGTTCGTGGACATCGAGCCGAAGACGTTCAACATCCGCCCCGATGCCGCCGCCGCCGCGCGGACGAGCCGGTCGAAGGCCGTCATCCCGGTGGATCTCTTCGGCCAGATGGCCGCCATCGAACAGGTGTCGGCGGCGCTGAGCGGGCTGCCCGTCATCGAGGACGCGGCGCAGTCGATCGGCGCGCGCCGGATGGTCGACGGCGAGTCCAGGATGGCGGGGGAGATCCCCACGATCGGCACCTTCAGCTTTTTCCCGTCCAAGAACCTCGGCGGCTTCGGCGACGGCGGGATGATCGTCACGCAGGACGACGCCATCGCCGATCGCCTGCGGCGGCTCCGGGTGCACGGCGGGGCGAAGCAGTACTTCCACGACGAGGTCGGATACAACAGCCGCCTCGACGCCCTCCAGGCGGCGGTGTTGTCGGCCAAGCTGCCGCACCTCGCCGCGTGGAGCGCGAAGCGCCGCGAGAACGCGGCGTACTACGACGCAGCGTTCGCCGATCTCGCGCGCGCGGGGCGGATCACCACGCCCTTCGTCGCGCCCGAGAACGAGTCGATCTTCAACCAGTACACCCTGCGAGTGGCGGAGGGCAAGCGCGATGCGCTGCAGACCTTCCTCAAGGAACGCGGCGTCGGCACGTCGATCTACTATCCATTGCCGCTCCATCTGCAGCCCTGCTTCGCGTATCTGGGCTACAAGCAGGGACAGCTGCCGGAGAGCGAGCGCGCGGCGAAGGAAGTGCTCTCGCTGCCGATCTTTCCGGAGCTCACGCGCGCACAACTCGACGAGGTCGTTGCGGGGCTGCACGCGTTCTTTGCGAAGTAACGCCACCACACACGAAAAACCGAACTCGTGAACATCACAGTCGTCGGCACCGGTTACGTCGGGCTCGTCGTCGGTGCCTGTCTTGCCGAGACGGGCAATGCCGTCACGTGCGCAGACGTCGATCGCGCGAAGATCGATGGCCTGAAGCAGAACGTGCTCCCGATCTATGAGCCGGGACTCGACGACTACGTCGAGCGGAACCAGAAGCAGCAGCGGTTGGTCTTCACGACGGACATTCCGGCGGCCGTGCAGTCGGCGGACGTGGTGTTCATCGCGGTCGGCACGCCGCCGGACGAGGACGGCTCGGCGGACCTGCGGCATGTGCTCGCCGTGGCGGACCAGATCGGCCGCCACATGCGGCGCGAGCTGGTCATCATCACCAAGTCGACCGTGCCCGTCGGCACGGCGGCCAAGGTGGCGGCCGCGGTCGGCAAGCACGCGACGCTGCCCTTCCACATGTGCAGCAACCCGGAGTTTCTCAAGGAGGGCGCGGCGATCGAGGACTTCATGCGCCCCGACCGCGTCGTCATCGGCGTCGACAGCGATCACGCCCGCAGCGTCATGGCCGAGCTGTACGCGCCATTCGTTCGCACCGGCAAGCCGATCATCTTCATGGACATTCCGTCGGCGGAGATGACGAAGTACGCGGCGAACGCGATGCTGGCGACGCGCATCTCGTTCATGAACGAGATCGCGAACCTCTGCGAGCGCGTCGGCGCCGACGTGGACAACGTGCGCAAGGGCATCGGCTCCGACGCCCGCATCGGCCCCGCCTTTCTGTTTCCCGGTCCCGGCTACGGCGGCTCCTGCTTCCCGAAGGACGTGAAGGCGCTCGTGCGCACCGCGCAGGAATGCGAGGTTCCGCTGCGCGTGCTCGAAGCCGTGGAAGTGGCGAACGACGCGCAGAAGCACCGACTCTTCGAGAAGCTGTCCGCGCTGGTCGGACCGGTGAAGGGCAAGCGCATCGCCATCTGGGGGCTGTCGTTCAAGCCCAACACCGACGACATGCGTGAGGCTCCCTCGCTCGTCCTGATCGAACAGCTGCTTGGGGCCGGCGCGACGGTCGTGGCGCACGACCCGGTCGCGATGCACGAGACGGAACGGCGCATCGGCAAGACGATCGCCTATGCCGAGACGGGGTATGCGGCGCTGGAAGGCGCCGATGCGCTCGTCGTGGTGACCGACTGGAACGAATACCGCCACCCCGACTTCGCCCGGATGAAGCAGGCACTGAAGGGCGACGTCGTGGTGGACGGCCGCAACCTCTACGACGCGCGCAAGATGCGCGCACTCGGCTTCACATACGATTCCATCGGACGAGGGACCCGCGGATGAGAGTGCTCATCACCGGCGCGGCCGGCTTTCTCGGCTCGCACCTGACCGACCGGTTCCTCGCCGACGGCCACAGCGTGGTCGGCCTCGACAACTTCGTCACGGGGCACCCGGACAACATCGCCCATCTCATGGGGCATGAGCGGTACCGATTCATTCGGCATGACATTTCGACGTTCACGTACGTAGACGGGCCCCTGGACGGCGTGCTGCATTTCGCCTCCCCCGCCAGCCCCATCGACTACCTCGAATTACCCATCCAGACGCTCAAGGTGGGATCGCTCGGGACCCACAATGCCCTCGGCGTGGCCAAGGCCAAGAATGCGCGGTTCTTCATCGCGTCCACGTCGGAGGTGTACGGCGATCCCCTCGTGCACCCACAGACCGAGGACTACTGGGGGAACGTAAACCCGATCGGTCCGCGCGGTGTCTATGATGAGGCCAAGCGCTTCGCCGAAGCGATCACCATGGCGTATCACACGTACCACGGCCTCGACACGCGCATCGTGCGGATCTTCAACACCTACGGCCCGCGCATGCGCCCCCGCGACGGGCGCGTCGTGTCGAACTTCATCGTCCAGGCGCTCATGGGGGAGCCGCTGACGGTATACGGCGACGGCTCACAGACGCGCAGCTTCTGCTACGTGTCGGACGAAGTCGAAGGGATCTACCGGCTCTTCATGCACGGCGATCACATGCCCACCAACATCGGGAATCCGGACGAATACACGGTGAAGCAGCTCGCCGAGCTCGTCGTCGAGCTCACCGGGACGAAGGCTCCGATCGTGTACGAGCCCCTGCCCGCGGACGATCCCAAGGTGCGCAAGCCGGACATCACGCGCGCGCGCACCATGTTGGGATGGGAGCCGAGCGTGCATGTGCGCGACGGCCTCGCCCGCACGATCGAGTATTTCGCGCAGCACGTGGGCACGCCCATGATGGCGCCCCGGACGGCGCGTACGAGGCCCGCGACGCGCGGCGTCTGACCGCAGCACGAGCTCCTCGATTCGCGACGCTCATGGGTGGGCGGCCGGGGTCGGTGGGTGTATCTTTCCCTGGCTGATCCCGAACCGATGGCCCCCTCGCGGGTATTCTTCCCCGATATGAACTCTTCTCGACGGGCGCTGGTCGCCGCCCTGCTGCTCCTGGCGGCCTGCCACCCCGACTTCGAAATCACGAAGTACCCCACCAACGAGGCGCTCTATCGCGCTGCCACGGAGGAGTTCGCCCGTGGACGGTGGGATAATGCCGTGGCCGCCTTCGAGAAGCTGACGACCGATCTGCCCGCGCGCGATACGCTGCTGCCGCGCGCGCACTGGTTCCTGGCGCGGGCCCATCAGCAGAAGCAGGAATGGGTACTGGCGGCCACGAGCTTCTCGCGGCTCGCCGAGAGCTTCCCCGACGATACCCTCGCCGACGACGCGTCGCTCGAGGCGGCCCGATCCTATCGCAAGCTGTGGCGCAAGCCGGCCCTCGACCCGACGTACGGCGAGAGCGCGCTGGCCGCCTACAATACGCTGCTCGGACTTTATCCCACGTCGCCGCTGATTCCCGCGGCGCGCAAGGAGCTCGCCGACCTGGAGGAGATGTTCGCCCAGAAGAACTACCTGTCCGGGATGTACTACTTCCGGCGAGGTGGCTACGACTCGGGGATCATCTACTTCAAGGACGTCGTCAATCGGTACCCGACGTCGCCTTCGGCGCGGCTGGCGCAGCTGCGGCTCGTGGAGTCGTACAAGAAGATCCGCTACAAGGAAGACGCGGTGGAGGCGTGCGGCGCCCTCCGGAAGAGCTTCCCGGACGACGCCGAGGTCCGCACCGCCTGCGCGGACGTGGCCGCGCCACCGTCGCCGGTCGCGTCGTCGCCGGCCAATGCGCCCCCCTCGTCCACCGGCCCGCCAACGCCGACCGCCGTCGTCCCGCCGACGCGCTGAGGCGTGCGCCTCGGGATCTTCGGCGGGAGCTTCGATCCGCCGCACCTCGGCCATCTCCTCCCGGTCATCGACGCCGCGGAGTCCCTCGGGCTCGATGCCGTTCGATTCGTCCCGGCGGGGATCCAGCCGTTCAAGGTGGGACGTGCGAGTGCCGCACCGGAACATCGCCTGGCGATGACCACGCGGCTCGTCGCCGGCGTACCGGGGTTCAGCGCCGATTCGTCGGAAATCGATCGGGGCGGGTTATCTTACACGGTTGACACGCTGGGCACGCTGTCCCGGACCTCCGGGGCGGACGAGCTGGTGCTCCTCGTCGGGGCCGACGCCTTCGCGATGTTCGACCAGTGGCGGGAGCCGGAGCGGATTGCGGAGTTGGCGACGATCGCGGTGCTGGTGCGCGGTGAGGCGCCGCTTCCGGAGCTGAAGACAGGCAGGGCAGTGCAGCTGTTGCGAACGCGGCGTGTGGACATCTCGTCCACCGAGCTGCGCGCCCGGGTCGCCGACGGGCGCACCATTCGAGGTTTCGTGCCGGACGCCGTCGCG
>DASSIC010000091.1:0-4083 GCA_035692325.1 Gemmatimonadaceae bacterium
CGTCCGACGATTTCCTTGCCGCCGCGCCATACGCAATGTTTCGAAGCACGGTGTCGTTGAAGAGTACTGTATCCTGGCTCACGACGCCCGTGAGCGAACGCAGCGAGTCGAGCCGGATCTCGCCGGTGTCGACGCCATCGAGCAAAATGCGTCCGCCCGTCGGCTCATAGAAGCGCGGAATGAGATCGACGAGCGTGCTCTTCCCAGCTCCGCTGGCGCCGACGAGCGCGATCACCTCGCCCCGCCGCGCCACGAAGCTCACGTCGCGCAGCACCGGCTCGTCGTCGTAGGCGAAGGAGACATGCTCGAACTCGATCGCCTCGCGCAGCCCGTTCACGGCGATCGTGCCCTGGTCGAGCTGCTGCTCCGTGGGCAGGTCGAGCACCTCGAACAGCCGTTCCGCCGACGCGAACGACTGCTGCGCCGTCGTCGGTGCCTGCGAGAGCTGCTTGAGCGGGGGGAGCAGACGCATGACCATGATCATGAACGTCATGAGCGTCGCGCTGTCCATCGTGCCGGCACCCGACAGCACCTCGCGCGCGCCGATCCACAGGATGAGCATGGCGACGGACGTGCCGATCATCTCGGTCATCGGCTGCGACAGCGAGGCGACGCGCGTGATGCGCACCATGCCGGACGAGTAGCGATGGCTCGCGTCGGTGAAGCGGCGATCCTCGTACGGCTCCCCGCGGAACGACTTCACCAGGCGCACGCCGCTCACCACCTCCTGCAGCACGCTCGTGATCTCGCCGTAGTCGCCGCGCAGCCGCCGGTGCCCCTTGCGCAGCTTCCGCAGCACCGGCTGGAGCGAGAGCGTGAGCAGCGGCGCGATGACCAGCGCGACGAAGGTGAGCTTCACCGAGTAGTTGAGCAGGATGACGATCGTGCCGACGATCTGCGCGATGTTCTGCAGCGTGCGCGTCACCAGCTCGGTGATGAGCGCCTTCGTCTGCTCGGTGTCGGCGAGCACGCGCGAGATGATCTGCCCCGTCTTGGTCCGCTGGAAGTAGCCGAGCGGCAGCCGCTGCAGGTGCCGGAACACCCCGTCGCGCAGGTCGCGCGTCACGTTCTCCTGGAGCGACGCGCCGAGCTGTCCGCCGAGCCAGACGAACACGTTCTTGAGGGCGACGATCGCGATGATCGCCACCATCATCACCTCGACCGAGCCGAGACGGTCCGAGGGATCGAGGAACGCGCCGACGAGCTGCTGCTGAAGCCGCGTGATCCACGTCGGCGACGTGCTCGGGATGAGCTGCGCCTCGCCGAACAGCGCATTCAGGAAGGGGACGAGCAGCGTGAACGAGAAGACGTCGAGCGCCGCGGAGATCACGTTGCACGCGATCGTCCCGGCCATCCGCCAGGTGTGCGGGCGCAGGTAGCTCAGCAGGCGTGCGTACATGCGCTATCGTTTCGGCGTGAGCAGCGACACCGGAAGGATGCACTCCTCCGGGGTGACGCCGCCGTGGAGGAAGGAGCCGCGATACCGGCTTTGGTACTCGCGGAGCTTCGTCGGGTAGACGAAGAAGCTGTCGCCCGTCGCCAGGAGGGTGTTGGCGCCCATGCCGCGGCGCGGCAGCTTCAGCGCATCCTCGTTCTTGAACAGGAGAGCGTAGTCCGGGTTTTCGGCACGCAGATCCTCACCGAACTTGTAGCGCAGATTCTGTGTGGCGTCGCGCCGCGCGAACACGGTGGCGGGTGTGTGGCAGTGGATGGAGCCGTGATCACTCGTCACGAGCACCTTCACCTTGCGGCGCGCCGCCTCCTGGAGCACGCTGAACAGCGCCGAGCGCTTGAACCATTGCAGCGTGAGCTGGCGCAGGGCGATCTCGTCGCGCGCCACCTCGTACAGGATGGCGGACTCCGAGCGTCCGTGTGTCAGCAGGTCCACGAAGTTGAACACGAACGCGCTAATCCCGTCCGGCGCGATGGCGTTCGCGAGTCGGCGCTCCAGCTCGTCGGCGTCGTGCGACGACGAGATCTTGTCGTACTTCACCGGCACGCGGTGACCGATCTCCTCCAGCTGCGCCTCGAGCAGCTCCCGCTCGTGGGCGTTGAGCGTCTCGTCCTCCCGCTCCCCCCACCAGTCGGGGAAGCGCGCGGCGATCTCGTTGGGAAAGAGCCCGCTGAACAGCGCGTTGCGGGCGTACGGCGTCGCCGTCGGCAGGACCCCGAAATAGTGCGTGGTCTCGATGTCGAACAGCTGCGCGATCACCGGCTCGATGACCTTCCACTGGTCGAGGCGCAGGCAATCGATGACGATGAACACCGCGGCGCGATCCTGCCGCACGATCGGCATCAGGAACTCGTTCACGATGTCGATCGAGAGGGGCGGGCGGTCACCGTCGAGCGAGGCCAGCCACTCGGGGTACGCGGTCGACATGTACAAGGCGAACTCGCGGCGCATCTCGGGAAAGAGGCCGCGCAGGGAATCGTGCAACCCCATCTCGTTCGCGCTCGCGAGGTCGAGGTCCCACTGCACCAGCTCCAGGTAGCGATCGATCCACCCGCGCCAGTCGAGGTCGCGCGGCGACTCGTTCTGCATGGCGCGAAACCGGTCGACGAAGGCGCGCGCGACCGCCTGCTGGCGAATGCGCGGCCCCTCGAGCAAGCGGGCCACCATGGCGTAGACCTGGCGCGGAGTGACCGGCTTCACGAGGTAGCCGGTGATGTCGCGACCGAGTGCCTCGGTGAGGGTGTTGTCCTCCTCGCTCTTGGTGACCATCACGACCTGGAGACCCGGCTCGATGTCCCGGAGCTCCCGGAGGGCCTCGAGGCCCCGGGTGCCGGGCATCTGCTCGTCGAGCAGGACGAGGTCGTACGGCCGTCGGCGCACCATTTCGGCGGCGTCGTCGGCATTGGTGGCGGTCTCGACGTCGAACCCCTTGTCACGCAAGAAGATGCGGTGAGGCTCGAGAAGCTCCGCCTCGTCGTCGACCCAGAGGACGGCCTTGGCCTGGAACGGCATGGTTCAATGTACCATGGGTAGACGGGGGGACGGAACGCTGTGTGCCGCTGGCGCCACTTCGGGCCGCCGCATCACATTTCCCCGGTGCAATCCCTCCTCCCGCCGTACGCCCTCCCGACACCGACCTTTCCCTTCCCCCACCTCGCCGGCCTGGCGGGGCGGGCCCCCATCGGGGGCGCGCGGGAGGTGGCGCTCGCCTGCTTCGTCGCCGCTCGGCTCGCCGCGGACTGCGTCGGTACGGACACCGACGTCGCCGGCCGGATGGCCCGCTCGGTCGGTGCCAAGGCATGGCTCGGGACCCTTGCGTTGCCGCCGGTCGTCCGAGGGCCCCTGTTTCGGTGCGTGGAGTCGACGGCCGAGGGGTCGCCCCGCGCGGTTGGTCAGGAGCTGGCTGACGTAGCTGCGGCGGGTGGGGCCTATCTGGACCCCGGGTCCCGTCTGGAGCTCGACACCCTCGTCGCGTCCCTGCTGGCGTAACGGCGGACCCGGCAGAAATTTCCTTGCTCGCCCCGGCGGCCGGCCCCTATCTTTGGGGCCATGCCGCGCGGCGCCGACATCTCCCCCCTGTCGCTCCTGCTGGGCCGCGTCGATGCCGTAGCTGATGGTGCTACGCCTGCCGATACGGTCCCGTCCGGTTTTCCCAGCCTCGACAAGCTCCTCGGCGGCGGCCTCCGCCGCGGGGACCTGATCGTCCTTGGTGGCGACGTCGGGAGCGGAAAGAGCGCCCTCGCCCTGGCCATCGCCCTGCGGGTGTCGCAGCAGGGCCGCTCGACCCTCTTCTATTCTGGGGAGATGATCGTGGAGCGGGTCCTCGAGCGGGCACTGGCCATCGAGGGGCGGACACGGATCGACGATCTGCGCCGCGGCTCGATGGACGAGGCGACACGCGCCGGGGTGGGCGCGGCGGCCATCCGTCTGCGCGACGAGCTCCCCGTGATCGAGCGCGTGCCCGGTGGTGGGGTCGCCGCGATCGCCGACGAGGTGCGCGCGGTGCGCGGCGTGGAGCTCGTGGTCGTGGACGGCCTGGACGCATTGCTGCCCAGCGTGCGCGCGACCGCCGAGGAGGAGGCGGCGGCGGTGCGCGCGCTCAAGCAGCTCGCGCTCGACGCCAAGGTGGC
>DASSIC010000092.1:0-2516 GCA_035692325.1 Gemmatimonadaceae bacterium
GCGAACGTCTCCGCCCGCCGGCGGGGTGCGAAGCAGCTCGGTACCAAGACGGAGGTCAAGAACATGAACTCCTTCTCCGGCGTGGAGCGCGCGCTCGAGGTGGAGTTCATCCGCCAGGTGGGCGTGCTCGCCGCCGGCGGACCGGTGCACCAGCAGACGATGATGTGGGACGGCGCGAGCGGCGAGGTGCGCGCGAGCCGCACGAAGGAGGGAAGCCACGACTATCGCTACTTCCCCGAGCCCGACCTGCCGCCCCTCGTGCTCACCGCCGACTGGGTCGCCCGCGTGAAGCACGATCTGCCCGAGCTTCCCGCCGCCCGGCGCACCCGCTTCGCGACGGAGTATGCACTGAGTGCGTACGACGTCGAGGTGCTGACCGTCGATTCACAGCTGTCGGACTACTATGAAGCGGTGGCGCGCATGCACGGCGACGCCAAGGCCGCGGCGAACTGGGTGATGGGCGAGGTGATGGCGCAGCTCAAGGCGAGTACGTCGGACGTCGCGAGCTTCCGCGTGCGGCCGCAGGATCTCGCCGGCCTGCTCAATCTCGTGCGCGACGGTGTCGTGAGTCACACCGCGGCGAAGCAGATCTTCGCGGTGATGGTCGCGACCGGCGATCCGGCCGCGCAGATCGCCGCGCGCGACGGGCTCGTGAAGGTGGACGACGACGCGCAGCTCGCGGCCTGGCTGGACGAGGTGGTGGCCGAGATGCCGACGGAGGCCGAGCGGTTCCGCGCCGGGGAGAAGAAGCTGCAGGGGGTGCTGATCGGGGCCGTGATGAAGAAGTCGAAGGGGCGCGCCGACCCCCGCAAGCTCAATCAGTTGCTGGCGTCGCGGCTCGGCTCGTAGAGCGGCGCGCCGCGCGACTGCGCGTAGCCGAGTGGCGTGACCGGGAGGCCGAAGCGACGCTCGGCCTCCTCCAGCACGCGTTCCGGTCCACCGGCACGCAGTGCTTCCCTGCGCACCTGCTTGGCGCTCCGCAGCGCGTCGTCGCCGGAGGGGTCGAGCTGGTACGGCGACGATCGATCGAAGTGCACGAGGAAGTCGATGATCGAGTCGTAGGAGCGCTCGATGTACACGCCGACCTCCGCGTCGGCGAGATCCCACCGGCTGTTCTCGGTCATGAGCCCGAAGATCCGCTGCCAGCTCTCGCTGTCGGCGGCGTGCACCATGCCGCGGAAGATCCGCCGGTTGGTCTGCGTGCTGAAGATCGTCGGGCTCAGGATGCGATCGAGCAGCCCGTCGGCGCGGGAGTGGTCGCGCATGATGAGGTCGCGCGCCTGACGGGCGCAGGCCGGACCGAGATGCGTCTCGAACCGGCTTTCCCAGTAGCTGTGTCCCAGCGACGACGTGCTCGCCGTGACGGCCAGCTGCTTGGGCACGAAGTGATTGTGCGCGATGGCGTCGGCGGCGAGATGCGCCAGGTAGCCGAGCCCGAAGGCGCGCATCGGCTCGTCCGGTGCGGCGTCGTGGATCTCGAGCCCTACCGTCCACGAGTGGCAGTGCCGGCCGGTCGGCACGTACTTCTTGGCCATGCTCGTGTCGGCCGCGATCGACCCGTACAGGAAGTCGTACGGGAAGGCCCGGAGCAGGTCGGCGATCGCGTCGGGGAGCTGCCCGAGCGATCGCAGCACCGCTTCGCCGAGAAAGACGTGGGTGCCCGGCGTCCAGGCGTGCGCCGTCGCCGGCAGGAGGACCAATAGCACCAGCGCGGCGGCGAGCACGCCGCCGATCCGCGCCAGTGCGATGGAGCGGGAGCTAGACGCCGAGCCGCTTGCGCTGGCGGCGCAGCGCGCGGCGCAGGTCGCTGAGCTCCGAGCGGACGAAGCCGTCGATCCGGTCACGCGCTTCGCTGACCGTCTCGCGGACGCTCTCCTCGATCTCGTCGGTGGGAATGCGATCGAGCAGCTCGCCACCGCGCGACTTCGCCCAGCCGGCGCCTGCCGCGCCAGCGGCGAGCGCTTCACGTCCCGCCCAGCGTGCACCGCGGAGCACCGGTGCGACCGGGCGCTGGCCCGAGGGGCCGCGTCGCAGCATGAGCGTGGCGGTGGCGCCGATGGCGGCGCCGATGAGGGCGGCCGTGAGCAGATCGTACTGGGCGTCACGCCCAGCCCCGCCGTCGGGGGCGGACTCGCGGACGCGTGGGCCCCGCTTCGGACGCATCGGAATCGTCGTAGCCATCTTCGAGCTCCTCTGACGTCGGGAGGGCCGCGCGATACGCGTCCTCCACGTCGTCTTCATGGTGAAGCGCCGCAGCCCCCGTGCGCACCCCGCGCACCGTGGACGCCGTGGCGACGAACATCGACTCTGCCTCGTGCTGCACCACCTCCAGCAGCGCATTGAACTCGTTCAGGCGCTGCTCCGTGAGCGCGACCGCCTGCTGCAGCCGCTGGTTCGCGGATGCGATCGTCGCGTTCACCTGCTGCACGTCCGTGCGCACCGACGTCGTGATGTAGTTCACGTTGTCGGCGATCGCGCTCGCGTGCCGCATCAACGGGTTGATGTCCCCGTAGACC
>DASSIC010000093.1:0-2740 GCA_035692325.1 Gemmatimonadaceae bacterium
CATGTCGCGAAAGAGCTCGTTGTCGATGCGTGCGACGAAGGTGCCGGTGCGCGCCAGCTGGCGCGCGCGGCGGAGCCGTCGGTCGGCGATGCGTCCATCCAGCTCCACCGGCGCGCTGCCGAAGTCGCTGTACCACAGTGCGAGCACGATGACGTTGAAGCCGATGGAGAGCACGGCGGCGACCGGCACGTTCACGGCGGCGGAAAGTCCGATCGCGGTGGCGAGGAAGACGTAGACCGCATCCTTGCTGTCGTCGAGCGTGTTGCGGAAGCGCACCGCGGCGACGATGCCCGCCAGACTGAAGGCGAGGGCGAGACTGTACTTCACGAGCAGGACGATCCCGGCCACCACCGCGGGGAGGATCACCAGCAGCTGCACCACCGACTGCTGGTAGCCGCGCTTGGCGCGCGTGACGAGGTAGACCCACGCGACCGGCAGGGCGAGCAGCACCGAGGCGAGCATGGCGATGGCGACGCCGCCGGCGAGCGACATGCCGTCGAGCGTGATCGGGTCGTGCCGCGAGGTCGCCGAGGGCAGCCCGAGCATCGCGTCGATCGCGAACGACGGGAGTCCGCCCGTGTGCGGGAGATACGGCCACACGAGCACCGCTCCGCCGATGAGAACGGCGTAGTAGACGATGCAGCGCAGCACGACGCGCGTCGCCGGTCCGGCCTGAAGGCCGCTGTTCGCCATGGTGGGGGTGCCTCGGAGGAGACCGCGCTTCTAGTATCGCCCGCGCGTGGCGTTCGCGCCATGCTTGCCCCGCCGCGTGGACGGTCTCACATTCGAAGCATGCCGCGACTGCCCGCCGGCCTTCTCGCCTTCGCCCTCGTGGCCTGCACCGCCGGCGGCGCACCCGCGCAGGGCGACGCGAGCACGCCCGCCGCCGAGGCGGCGCCGACCCTGATCGTGCTGGTGACGATCGACCAGTTCCGCGAAGACTACCTGACGCGTTTCGCGCCGCAGCTGCACGGCGGGCTCGCGCGGCTCATGCGCGGCGGTGCGTGGTTCACCGACGCCCATCACGACCACGCCATCACCGAGACGGCGCCTGGCCACGCGACGCTGCTGGCCGGCCGCTTCCCCCGCTCCACCGGCATCACGATGAACAGCGTCGGCGTCGCCGACGACGCGAGCCCGCTGATCGCCGGCGGGTATGGGCCCGGTGCGTCGCCGCGCCGATTCAGCGGCACCACGCTCGTGGACTGGCTGCACGCGCGCGACGCGCGCTCGCGCGCGCTCTCCGTCTCGACGAAGGATCGCGGCGCGATCCTGCCCGTGGGACGCTCGCGCTCGCAGGTGTACTGGTATTCCCCCGATGGCCGCTACGTCACGAGCAAGTACTACCGTGACACGCTCCCCTCGTGGGTGAACGCGTTCAACGATCGACGCCTGCCGGAGAGCTACGCCGGCCGGAAATGGACGCTGCTGCTCGCGGACAGCGCCTATCACGAGCGCGACAGCGTGACGTTCGAGTCCGGCGGCAAGGAGATCGCCTTTCCGCATCCGCTGCCGGATGATGGCTTCGATGCGGCGAACCTCATCCGCGGAACGCCGTTCATGGACGAGGTGACCGTCGCTTTCGCGCTCGACGGCCTCCAGGCGCTGGGGCTCGGACGCGGCCCGCAGACCGACCTGCTGGCCGTGTCGCTGTCGGCGACGGACTACGTCGGGCATCGGTTCGGGCCCGACTCGCGGGAAATGCACGATCAGGTGCTGCGCGACGACCGGACGATCGGCGTGCTGCTGGACTCGCTCTACAGACTGCGCGACTCGTCGCGCGTCGTCGTCGTGCTCACCTCCGACCATGGCGTGGGCACGATCCCCGAGGTCGCGGCCGCCTCCACCGTGCCGACGGCGCGACGCGTGGAGCTCATGAGCCTGATGCCGGCGATACGCGGCCGGCTCCGCGCGGCGGGCATCGACAGCTTCGCCATCGACCTCGACCAGCAGCTCCTGCTCGTGGACCGCGCCGCCTTTCACGACAAGGTGCCGCTCGCCGATTCGCTGATCAGCTGGTTCGCCGATTCGGCGCGGCACGTGGCCGGCGTGCGCCGCGTGGACCGGTTCCAGCCGCTTCTCGCCGATTCGCTGCGCGATCCGATCGCGCGGCGCTGGAGCCATCAGCTCCTGCCCAACGCGCCGGTGGCGATCGTGATCACGCTCGATTCCCTGAGCTCGTGGGGAGGGAACATCGCGTCGCACGGCTCCTCGTACGACTACGACTCTCACGTGCCGATCATCTTCTACGGCGCGGGGATCAAGCCGGGACGCTACGGGGAGTTCGTTCGCACGGTGGACATCGCAGCGACGCTCGCGGCCATCGCCGGCGTCAAGGCGAGCGAGCGGCTGGATGGCGTGGTGCTGGAGAAGGCGATCAAGCGGTAAGGCGGATCATTCCGGTCCCAGCGCCTTCACCCGCAGCGGTACGATCGTCGTTCCCCATCGCATCTGCAGCGTCGCCGAATCGGCGTCCGCCATCGGGAAGACGAACAGCAGCGTTTCCACGTGCTCGCCGTGTCGCGGCGGCGTCGTCACGCGCACGACGTCCTGCCCCTGGGGATAGCGCAGATGAAATGCCTCGGCCTGCGCACTCACGATCACCGTCCAGGCGGTGGAATCGGGGATCATCCAGATGCCATTGCGCCCGGCCGGCACGCGCGTGCCGTTGAGCTCCACCGGTCCGGACAGGGTGAGCCGCGCCGCACTGTCCGCGCTCGGCGTCCAGATGCGACCCCAC
>DASSIC010000094.1:0-8051 GCA_035692325.1 Gemmatimonadaceae bacterium
CGAGGGACTCGATTTCGGATACTACGTCCCCTGATCATGGTAGCTGAGTGAGTCGAAGGGCCCCGGCATGTACGCCGGGGCCCTTCACTCGTTGCGCCTACTTCACCGGTGTCGCCGGTTCGTCGGGAGGATCGTACGCCGGGAGCCACAGCGTGAATCGCGATCCCTCACCGAGCGTGCTCTCCACCAGCAGTTCGCCATGCATCGCCTTCGCCAAGTCGCGGCTGATGGCGAGCCCCAACCCCGTGCCCTCGTGAGGGCTGGTCAGGGAGCGGCCCACCTGGACGAACGGCTCGAAGATCGATTCCAGGTCGCCGGGGGGAATTCCGATGCCCGTGTCGAGCACCTGGAGAGCGACACGGTCGCCGACGCGCTGGCAGGACAGCTCGATGCGCCCGCCGGCCGGCGTGAACTTCACGGCATTCGAGAGCAGGTTGATCAGGATCTGCTCGACCTTCGCCGTGTCCGCCAGAGCGATCACCTGCACCCCGGTCGGATGCACGACCTCGAGTCCCTTGGCGTTGGCCTGCGGGATGACCATCGGCGTGACCATCTCGAGCACCTCGCACATCGAGGTGGGTCCGATATCGTAGACGAGCTGCCCCGCTTCGACGCGAGAGAAGTTCAACAGGTCGTTGATGATCGCGAGCAGATGCTGCTGACTGCCGCGGATGCGCGTCAGATACTGACGCTGCTGCTCGGAAATCTCGCCCCCCACGCCAACGAGCAGCAGGTCGGCGTATCCTCCGATCGCATTGAGCGGAGTACGGAGCTCATGGCTCATCGCGGCGAGGAAGTCACTCTTCGTGCGGTTCGCCTCGTCCGACTTCGCAATGCGGCGGGCATCGTCGATCGCCTTGTCCTCGGCGAGACGCCGCTCCGTGAGGTCGCGCGTGATCTTGGCGAATCCGAGCAGGGTTCCGTCCGGCGCGCGTAGCGCCGTGATGACGACATTCGCCCAGAAGCGCGAACCGTCCTTCCGCAGTCGCCACCCTTCGTCTTCGAAGCGTCCGTCGCGCGCCGCCACCTCGAGCTCCCATTCCGGCTTTCCGGCGGCGATTTCGGCTGGCGGGTAGAACGTCGAGAAATGACGTCCGATGATCTCGTGTGCGCGATAGCCCTTGAAGCGCTCGGCGCCCGGATTCCAGCTCACCACGCACCCGGTCGCGTCGAGTGCGAAGATCGCATAGTCGCGCAGGCTCTCGACCAGCAGCCGGTACAGCGCATCGTCCTCTCGCGCCGGCAGCAGCGGACGGCGCGGCACGGCTTCCGCATCGGTCAATGGCTTTGGCCGAGGAGTGGTCATGGCGCAGTAGTATCGGGAACGGACCCGGCCGGCGCGAGTCGCAATGATCGAGGAACGGACCTTGCCGGCCCGTTGACGTGCACTTCTGCGCATTCCTTGCGCCGAAGCGATCACTCGTGCGCGGTGGTGGCGTGTGCCGGCCAGATCGTTTCAGGACTCCACGGGTGCCGTCTGGGAGGTCTTCGAGGTGCGGCGCACCTCGCAGAAGGCGCTCGCCGTCTCCGTCGGCCTGGAGCATGGTTGGCTTTCCTTCGTGAACGGGGACAACAAGCGCCGGCTGGCACCCTTCCCAAGGGAGTGGGAGACCGCGACGCCGGCAGAGCTGGAGCGGCTCTGCGCCACGGCACGAGTGGTTCGACACTTCGAGGAAGCCATGACGGCATCCTCTCCGCGCGGGGAAGAGGCAGCCCCTGCGACCACGCCGCCCCGTGCGAAGGTGCCGCGCATCCGCTCACGCACGAGCCAACCGGTCCCTTCGGCCGAGCTCCCGATCGTGTCCACGGCCACCGGCGCCGATTCGGTGGAGAGCACCGTCCGCACCTTCGCGCATCAGGCGCGCGCGGGCCAACTGCCCGCGATCGAGGCGATGGTCCAGCTCAAGGCGCTGCTCGCTCGCGTCTATCCCGAGCCGTCTTCCTCGGCGCGCGATCTTCGCGCGGTGCGTCGCTGGTTCGTCGACGCCTTCTACTTCGAGCGCGAAACCGCGTTGGACCGCGAGCGCGATCAGTCCTTGTAAGGGGAGTCGTGGTAGGGCGACTCGCCGTCGTCCGCGAGCAGATCGTCGAACGATTCCTTCACGCGCGGCACGGCGCCATTGGAGGGGACGAGGCCGCGCACCAGGTCCACGAGCATGGGGCTGAGATGTGCGCCGTATCGCAACAGGACCGCCGCCCGCTCACGCTTGCGCAGCAGGAACGCGAGGATCGGCATGTCGGCCTTGGCGCCGTTGCAGTCCTCGCACGCCAGCACCAGGTTGTCGCGCCGATCGTACGCCGTCTGGCCGCGGCGCGGGGTGACGTGATCGAGCGTGACGCTCGCGGCCGAAACGCGCCGCCCACAGTACGCACACACCGGCCCATGCTGCGCAATGAGCCAGCGCTTCGTTTCTGCGTACGCGGTGCGGCTCGTCGATGTGGACGTGAGCTGCGGGGCAGCCGTACCGCGCCGGCGCGCAGGTCGTTTGCGAGGTGTCGTCACGAGCGGGCGTTGAGATCACTGGCGGGCGCGCTCCCGGTCGAGACCGCCCAGCGGGCCGACCGGCCTCGCGCCGGGTACCATCCGCGCAATCTACATCTGGCACCGCGTCCCGTCTCGCCGCGTGACGGAGTGGCGTGACGGAAGGTTCGGCAGTAGTCTCAACGGACGGGGCGGGCGCCCCGTCATCATCACCCGGCGCGACGGAGCGTGGGCGTGCGGATCCTCCCGGTTGTTCTGCTGACGGCACTGACCGTGACGGCGTGCCATCGTGGTTCCCAGTCGCCGGGAGCGTCCTTCGCCGGGGCGTCGTTGCTGACGCCACTGTCCGACGCGGAAGAGGCGCACGACGCGCTCCTGCGCGCAGACCTGTCACGCGCGGACTCGGTGGCTCGCCTCGGGTTCGCCGCGGGGCTCGCGAGCAACTTCACCGACGACGTGGTCTACCTGCGCGGCGGACTGCCCATCGTCCGCGGGCGTACCGCCGCCGCGACGATCGTTGCCGCGGAATCGCTCGGCGCGGGTACCGCGGTGAAGTGGCAGCCGGTGCGCGCCGAGGTGAGCGTGGATGGCCAGAGCGGCTACAGCTACGGCTTCACCATCTTCGCTTCACCGGCCGCCAGCACGCCGGCGCTCCGTATCGACCGCTACATCTCCTTCTGGCGTCGCGGACCGCAAGGGTGGCGGATCTCGGCGTATGCCGAGACGTACGGCTCGCCGCCTCCGGCGCTCGCGCTACCAGCCAGCGCGGAGTCGGCTGTGCTCAGCGACGCGCCGATGCCACGCGCCCGTGGCGCACTCGAGCAGGTGCGCGCAGCGGATACGGCATTCTCGGCGCTCGCCCAACGCGTCGGCACGGGGCGCGCCTTCGGCGACTTTGCGGCGGAGAACGCCCAGATCTTCTCGACGCCCGGCGAGTTCATCACCGGCCCACGCGCGATCAGCGAGTCCTTCGGTCCGTCGGAGAACAGTGGCGCGCTCGTCTGGCATCCGGTCGTCGGCGAGGTGTCTCCCTCGGGCGATCTCGGCTACACCGTGGGCACGGCCGTGTATACCGGGCGACGCGAGGACGGCGGCCAGGTCGTCCGCTACTCCAAGTACCTCACCGTCTGGAAGAAGCAGCGCGACGGCGGCTGGCGATACGTCGTCGATGGCGGAAGCGCCCGCCCGAATCAGTAGACGTAATGAAGCGATACGCCACCGTCACGCCGTGATACGACCGGCGCCACGGTGTGGTCGCGGGCGACACGCGTAAGCGCGGCCACGACAAAGAGTTGAGCGCCGAACGGTGCGCGCGGCATTCCTTGCGGTAGGGCACGGTGGTGATCCATTCGCTCGCCCACCGCAGGACAGGAGGACTCATGCGCGTACGCCTCTTCGCCAGTGCGACCGTTCTCGCCGCTGCCGGTTTCGTCGCCTGCAACGATTCGACGACCGCGCCAGCCAGCACCACCTTCATCGCGACGATGACGGGCGCGAACGAGCGGCCGACACCGAATACGTCGACCGCAACCGGAACGGCCACCTACGTGCTGACGGGGAACCTGTTGTCGTACGTCGTGACGGTGAACGGCCTCACCGCGCCGGCGTCGGGCGCGCACATCCATGTCGGCGCCAGCACCGTCGCCGGACCGATCGTCGTCCCGTACACGGTATCGGCGACGCAGAGTGGCGTGGTGAGCACCGGCACCATCGACCTCACCTTTCCGATCGCGTCGGGGAACAGCACCATCACCGGCGACTCGCTCAAGGTGCTGCTCAACAACGGCAACGCCTACACGAACGTGCACAACTCCTCGTTCCCGGGGGGTGAGATCCGCGGGCAGATCATCAAGCAGTAGCGGGCGCGCTCCGTCGTCCGAATGGGGCGCAGTGCGGTTTCGACTGCGGGGATGAAGCGGCGGAGTGCACGATGAAGGGTCGGTGAGAGTCGCCGGCCCTTCAGCGTTTCCGTCGTGAATTGACGGATCGAAGTCCGGCGATGAGCTTCCGATCGTGACCATCGCCATTCCCGTCCGCCTGATGGATGCCGGCCGCCGTTCGCGGCTGACGGCCGTCGTGCTGCTCGCCCTGGCTGCGTGCGCCCCGCCGCCGGCCACCGCGCCAGCTCCGCCGCCGGGCCCCTCCGCCGCGGAACGTGCTGCAGCGCGAGCGGACAGCGCGCGGGCACGAGCCCGTCTGGACAGTATCGCCGCCGCACGTGCGGCGGCGGCGAGAGCCGCCGTGCCGGTGGCTCGCCGCTCGGTGCGCAACGACACGCTGACCGTCAGGACGCTGCACGCACCAGTACGAGTGTGCGCCGGGGGCGATGTCACGCTCGGGACCAACCTTGATACGGCGTGGGCGCGCGCGGCATCGCTGCGCATGCGCAAGAAGTTTCATCGCAACGATGCCCCCGCCACGCTGCTGGCGCCGCTGCGTCCCATCGTCACGGGCGCCGACATCGTGCTGCTCAACGTGGAGTCGGCGATCGGCAAAGGACGGGCACCCACGAAGTGCGGACGCAACTCCGCGAACTGCTTCGCGTTCCGCTCCCCTCCGTCGAGCGCGCGGGCTCTGCGGGCGCTCGCGCCCCGACGTGTCGTCGTGGCAAACGTGGCGAACAATCACGCCCGCGACGCCGGCAAGCCGGGCCATGACAGCACCGTCGCGGTGCTCGAACGCGCCGGTGTGCTCGTCACCGGCGACGATACGCTCGCTACACCGGTGCCCACGCCGGCCGGAGACACGATCGGCGTGCTGGGCTTCTACACGTCCGCCGAGACCCCCGACGCGCGGGACACCGCCGCCGTGTTCCGTCACGTCGCGCGTGCGTTCGAGCGCTATCCGGTGGTCGTTGCCACCATGCACCTCGGCGCGGAGGGACGAGACGCCCAGCGCACCGTCGATTCGGCCGAGTTGTACCTCGGGATCGATCGCGGGAACCCGGTGGCGTTCGCCGACGCGGCGGTGCGTGGCGGGGCGGCACTGGTCGTCGGCCACGGACCGCACGTCGTCCGCGCGATGGAATGGCGCGAGCGCGGTGCGCTGATCGCATACTCGCTCGGCAACCTGCTGACGTACGGTCCCTTCGTGCTCAAGGAGCCGCTGAACCGCGGCGGAGTGTTGTGCGCGACGCTCGATCCGACGGGGCGGGTGAGCCACGCCTCGCTCGCCTCAACGATGCAGAAGGCGCCGGGAGTGCTGCTGAAGGATCTCGAAGCGCGAGCCGCGGCACTGGCGGACTCGCTCGGTCAGCTCGACTTTCCCGCCACCGGCGCACGGATCGGGAGCAGCGGCGAGCTGCGTCCGAGGGGACGGCGTTAGCTGCCGCTCTTCAGGGTCGAATCGGGGCTCGCGTCGGAAAGCACGCGGCGCGTGCCTTTCCAGGCCTTCACGAGCGGCGACTGCGGCCGGTCGATGTCGCTCTCGATCACGCGACCCGCCACGCTGCTGGCGTGCACGTAACGACCGTTGCCGACGTAGATCCCCACGTGGCTGACGTCACGGCCACGCCGCCCGAAGGTGAGGAGGTCGCCTGGATGAAGGCGTCCGGCGTCGCGACCGAGTGATTGTCCGGCGGCAGCCTGCTGTGCGGCCGTGCGGGGAACCGGCACTTCCAGCGCCGACATCACGTAGCGCACCAGTCCGCTGCAGTCGAAGCCGCTCGCGAACGATTGACCTCCGCGCACATATCTCGTTCCGACCGCAGTCCGCGCGAGCGACACGAGGATCGAATCGCGAAAGGCCTGCGCCGAGATGCTCCACGCGGCGAAGGGCCGGGGTGAGCGCGCGAGGTTCGGCTTCGGCGCGTTCGCTGCGCTCAACCGTGCTACGTTGGCCTTCAGCTGCGACGCAACATCCGCATCCGATCGATCGACGACCGCGACCTGCGGCTCCGTCGGCGAGGCCGGCCCCTGCGCCGAAGCCGGCGACGCGAACGCCGCGAGCATCGCCAGGATGACGAGAAGTCGCGAGCGAGCGGCGAGGGGGAGGGGGAGGATTCGGGGCATCGTCATGGTTCTGCTGGGCCTGCCAATGCAAGCATCGACCCACCGCAGAGCTCGGAGGAGGAATCCGTGCGATCCCCGCTGGCTGCATCGGCGGTCGCAGCACGCGACAACCCTAGGGACGATCCTCGCGCGCGTCCGTGACGGCGCGCACAGCTCGCTACGCAGCTATCGAATTTCCAACAGCTTGTGCGTTTGCAGGCTCAGCCGCCACTGCGGATGAGCCAGGCAGTACGCCAGCGCCGCCTTCGTGTTGACTCGAGTGCCCGCCTCGTCGCCGGTGTCCATCGGCTGAAGAAAGAAGGCGCCGAACGGGAGGGTGGCAAACCGTTCCGGCTGCGCGTCTGGATGCGTCTGCGGATAGACGAGCTTGAGCTCGTCGCCGCGATCGAGCACGAGTGGCGCATTCGCCTTCGGGCTGACGCAGATGTGGTCCAGCCCGGGCGGCGCGGGCTGCGTGCCGTTCGTCTCCACCGCGACCTCGAAGCCGCAGCGATGCAGCGCCTCGATCGCGGGCGCGTCGAGCTGCAACAGTGGCTCGCCCCCCGTGCACACGACGAGCGGCCGACCGCCCGCGGCGCTCCCATTCTCCACGGTCGGCCACCGAGAAAGCACGGCCGCCGCGAGGGCAGATGCATCGGCGAACCGGCCGCCATCTGGTCCGACGCCGACGAAATCGGTGTCGCAGAATTGGCACACCGCCTTGTGGCGGTCCTGCTCGCGCCCCGTCCACAGGTTGCAGCCGGCGAAGCGGCAGAACACGGCCGGCCGGCCCGCGTTCTGTCCCTCGCCCTGCAGCGTGTAGAAGATCTCCTTCACGACGTACGGCATGATCTACGCGCTCGCGTACGGCGCTGGATCTGCGGTGCCCGCTTCGGCGAACCCCTTGAGTCGCAGCGTGCAGGCGTCGCAGTGACCGCACGCTTCACCGTCGGCCGTCGGGTCGTAGCAGCTCAGCGTGAGCGAGTAATCCACGCCGAGCGACCGCCCGAGCTCGACGATCTGCCGCTTGCTCAGGTGCAGGAGCGGCACCTGGACGCGGATCGGCGTGGTGCCTTCCACCCCGCCGCGCGTCGCCAGGTTGGCCATGCGCTCGAACGCTGAAACGTACTCCGGCCGGCAGTCGGGATAGCCGGAGTAGTCGAGCGCATTCACCCCGATGAAGATGTCGGAGGCGCGGAGCACCTCGGCCCACGCGAGGCAGAAGGAAAGAAAAATCGTGTTGCGCGCCGGCACGTAGGTGATCGGGATGCCCGTCGCCATCGCGTCGCTGGAGCGATCCTTCGGCACCGCGATGTCCGCCGTGAGCGCCGAGCCCCCGAAGGTGCGCAGGTCGATGTCGACGACGACATGATCCGCCACGCCGTACGCCCGCGCGACACGCCGCGCGGCCTCGATCTCGTGCGCGTGCCGCTGGCCGTACCGGAACGTCATCGCGTGCACGTCGAAGCCGTTGGCGATGGCGTAGGCGAGCATGGTGGTCGAGTCCAGTCCTCCCGAGAGCAGGAGCACCGCGGGGCGACGATCGGGCATGCGAGAAAGGTAATGGAGCGAGACCGAAG
>DASSIC010000095.1:0-3046 GCA_035692325.1 Gemmatimonadaceae bacterium
TGGACCGCGCCCCTCTGCCGGTACTCGGCTCGCTTCCCGGTGTGAGCGAAGAAGCGCTGATCCGCCTCGCCGCTCACCGCGCCGATGGAACCGGCCGAATATCGTGGGTCCAGCTCGCATCCGAGCTCTCATCCACGGGCCGGGTCGATTTGATGACCCATCTGCTCGAGCTGGAACGCCGCACGACCCTCTCGCCGGATGCCTGGATCGTGACAGTCATCGTGTCGGAGGGGAATCCTGCCGTGGACGCCACCGTCGAGATGCGTGTCATCCAGTGGAATGGTGCAGCGAGAGTCGTTCGGCGTCGCAGCTGGCCCTAGTCTGATTGCGCATCGGCGGGTCGCGTGAGAGCTTCTGCCTCAAATGCTCTCCCCCGCCACCCTCGCCCGCCCCTACCTCAACGAATCGGTCTCCGCCCGCGGCGGCGCGCGCGTGCGTATCGTCGAGCGGCCGGGCCGGTGGATGGCGCGTGAGCAGCTCGACCAGCTGATCACTGATCTCCAGCGCATCGTCCGCGCGGCCACACCAGCTGGCTCCCTCGACTACGGCGCCGCCTCCGGCGACCGCGCTCGACTCGACGACGCGATCATCACCATCGTCTACGACCGCGCCGGCACGCCGATCGCCTTCAACGCGCTCACCCTCCTCGACTGCGAGCTGCGCGGGCGCCCGATCGAGGTGCTCCACCTCGGCCTCGTCATGGTGGATCCAGCGCACCGCGCCGGCGGACTCTCCAGCGTGCTGTACGGGCTCACCGCTTTTCTGCTCTTCGCGCGGCGACGCCTGCGCCCCCTCTGGGTCAGCAACGTCACCCAGGTGCCCGCGGTGTTCGGCATGGTGAGCGAGAGCTTCGACGACGTCTATCCTACTCCAAACGCCGACGCGCGGCAGAGCTACGACCACCTGCACCTCGCCCGGCAGATCATGGCGCGACACCGGCGCGTCTTCGGCGTCGGCAGCGACGCTACCTACGACGAGCAGCAGGCGATCATCCGCAACGCGTACACCGGCGGGTCGGACAACCTCAAGAAGGGGTTCGACGACGCGCCGAAGCATCGCAACGACGTCTACAACGCCGCCTGCCGCTCCGCGCTCGACTACGACCGCGGCGACGACTTCCTCCAGCTCGGCCAGGTGACGCTCGGTGCAGCGCGCCGATTCTTCACCCGCTCCTCGCCCGCCGTCTCGCCCGTCGCCTTCCTGCGCACCTTCGCGCTGCTGGCGCTCGAGTCGCTCGTGGCGCCCGTGATCCAGTGGTTCGCCGCCGATACACCGATGGGCGACCTGCGTAAGGTCAACTGAATGCTCGGAACGAGCGGAAACTTCAGAAACTGCGGATCTGCTCAGCGCGCGCGCAAAGCTTCCATCACCAGCACGATCCGCCCGTTTCGCAGTTTCCGTAGTTTCTGTGCATTCTGTTATCAAACGACGCCACGAGATCTGTGACGGAAGCATCCGACTTTTCCTACAATGAGATGGTCACCCGCAACGCCGGCTTCGTCACGCCGGCGGAGCAGCAGGTGCTGCGGCGCGGCCGGGTGTTCGTCTGCGGCATCGGTGGCATGGGGGGCGCCGCGATCCAGTCGCTCGTGCGCGCCGGCGTCGGCAACTTCGCTCTCGCCGACCTCGACGTGTTCGAGACGTCGAATCTGAATCGGCAATTGTTCGCGACACTCGACACGATCGGCCGACCGAAGCTGGCAGCGACCTGCGCCGCCATGACGCGCATCAACCCCGACGTCGCTCTCACGACGTACGGCGCCGAATGGATCGACCACCTCGACGAGATCCTGCAGGTGCATCGCGTCGTCATCAACGGCATGGACGACCTCGCCGCCGGCATCGCGCTCTACCGGAAGGCGCGCGAGCACGGGGCCACGGTCATCGACGCGTACACCGCCCCTCTTCCTTCGGTGACGGTCGTCGGACCACTCGACCCGCGTCCCGAAGAGCGGCTGGGCTTCCCCACCGTCGGCACGGACTGGCGCAAGCTCATCCCCGCCCAGATCGACGCGTGCAAGATCGCCGAGGCGATCTACGTCATGGTGCACTCGAGCTCCGCGCATCACATCGACGTCGCCCTCGCCGCGGACCTCGTCGCGGGGCGCACCACCCGACCATCGTTCGCGCCGATGGTCATCGAGACGGGGACGCTGATGGCCTTTGAAGCGGTGAAGCTCCTCCTCGGTCGTGATTCCGGCGTCGACCACCGCGGGGTCTTCCTCAATCCGTGGACGATGAAAGTGGAGCGGCCGAGAGCGGCGCCGGTGGCGTGGGTGCGCGAGCGCATCGCCCGCCGCTTCCTCGCGCGGATGATGGCGTGATCGCATCGGTGCTCGACCTCCTCGCCGCCAACTCCCCCGAGGAATCGGTGGACGTGCTGGTGACGTGGGTGGGCGCGGTGACGCTCATTCGTTATCGCTATGCGCTGGGCCGCCGCCGCGAACGGAGCGCGCTCGAGAAGCGCACCGGATTCCTCATCAGCGCGCTCGCGCTCCTCCTGCTCCTGCGCGGCTTCGCCTGGCTCAGCGACGACGACCGTCTTCTTGGCGCCGTGATGCTGCTGCCGGCGAACACGCTCCCCCTCGCGATGACGCTGTTTGTCGAGGGGCTGCTACGGCGTCACGTCGCGCGCTGGATCAAGTGGCTGGCCGTCGGCCTCACGATCGCAGCGGCAACGACGACGATCGTCGTGCGGTCGTTCAGCGGCACGAGCCCATGGCCCAACTACGTCCTGCTCGCGTCGCTCCTCGTCATGATGGCCGTGCTCGGCCTCACCCTCGCGCGCCGCGATCGCGCCAGCCTGTCGCGCAGCGAGAACGGGCTGGTGCGCGCCTGTCTGCTCGTCACCCTGCTCGCCCTCCCGCTCGTCGCGACCGACTTCCGCTTCGACGTCGAGTGGCCGCTGCCGCGACTGGGCACCATCGGCACGCTGCTCTTCTGCTACACGCTGCTGCGCCGCCCCGAGGAGCATGCGCACCTCGCCTGGTGGGCGCGCGACATCGGCCGCCTGCTGCTGCGTGCCGCCATCGTGTGCCTGATGCTG
>DASSIC010000096.1:0-2676 GCA_035692325.1 Gemmatimonadaceae bacterium
GCCGTCGCCCGGATGCCGAGGCCGTGCTGCGCGCTGCCGGCCGCTATCTCGCCCATGAGGCGTATCACACGGTGCCGGCGGTGACGCGCACGCTTGTGCGCGTGCTCCCGTCGTTCATCGCCCGCCCGATGGCGCTGCGGCGCGTGCGTCGCCTGGCGCAGCGCTATCTGAACGCGAACGTGCGCCGAGTGGGGACATACGTCCTGCTCGAGGTGCCGCGCTCGGTCACGCTGGGCGTCGCTCCAGGGAGCACGGGCTGCACCTTCTACGAGGCCACGCTGCGTGAGCTGATGCGGCTGCTGGTCGGCGCGACGGGCGCGGTAGAGCACACGCGCTGCGCGGGGCGTGGAGAGGGAGCATGCGAGTGGCGCGCCGATTGGCGCGGAGCCACGGCCTGAGCGCCGCGCACTCCACATGCTGACACCGTCCACCCTTCCCGACCTCCAGCGCGCCATCGCCGAGGCGGGCATGGATGGCTGGTTGCTGTTCGACTTCCAGGGGTGCAACCCGATCGCCGCGGGACTGCTCGGCCTGCGCGGCATGGTCACGCGACGGATCTTCGTGTGGGTGCCGCGCGAGGGTGTGCCGAGCGCGCTGGGGCATGCGATCGAGCCGGGTCCGTGGATCGGCTGGCCGAAGGCATGGAAGCACGCACCCTACAGCTCGTGGCGTGAGCTCGAGGGCGCCGTGGCCGGCATGGTGAAGGGGAAGCGCGTCGCGATGGAGTATTCCCCCGGCGACGCCGTGCCGTATCTCGATCGCGTGCCGGCAGGGGTGCTCGAGATGGTGCGCGCCGCGGGCGCGAAGGAGATCGTGTCGTCGGGACCGCTGGTGACGCGCTTCGTCGCATCGTGGAACGCGGAGCACATCGCCTCCCACCGTCGCGCCGCCGAGATCATCCGTCAGGTCGCACTCGATGCCTTTGCGCTCGTCGGCAAGCGCGCGCGATCGTCGGCGCCGATGGCCGAGCACGAAGTGATGGCGTGGATGCTCGAGCGCTTCGCCGAGCATGGTCTCTCCACGGATCATGGGCCGAACGTGTCGGCCGGCGCCAATGCGGCGAACCCGCACTACGAGCCGTCGGCCGAGCGGCCGCGCCCGATCGTGGAGGGCGACGTGCTGCTGATCGACCTGTGGGCGCGCGAGACCGACGCGGCCGACCCGACGATGGTCGGCGTGTGGGCGGACCAGACCTGGATGGCGACCATCGGCGCGCCGTCGGCGAGAGCCACGGAGATCTGGACGGCCATCCGCGACGCGCGCGATGCCGCGATCGCGAAGGTGCGCGACGACGTCGCAGCGGGAAAGACGCTCAAGGGTGGTGACGTGGACGACGCGGCGCGCGCCGTGATCGAGTCGCGCGGGCTCGGGAAGTTCTTCACCCATCGCACCGGCCACTCGATCGATCCTCGCTCGCTGCACGGCGCGGGACCTCACCTCGACAACCTCGAGACGCGCGAAGAGCGGCTGCTCCTCCCCGGTGTGGCGTTCTCGATCGAGCCCGGGGTCTACGTCCCCGGCGAGATCGGGATGCGCACCGAGGTGAACGCGTACATCGAGCAGGGGCGCGCCGTCATCACTCCCGACGAGTATCAGCGGGAGCTGATCGTCGTATGAGAACTATTCGTGGCGTGCTGGGAATCGCGTTCGTGACGGCCTGCACCACGGGCCGCGGCAGCGCACCAGCGCCGTCGTCCGCGATCGCGGCGGGCGCGCGAGCGGACTCCGCGCTGGCGTCGCTCCAACGGCAGGTGGCGAACGGCAGCATCGTCGCCGACGTGCAGCTCGGCAGGAATCCGCCAATGGCCGTTGGCGCCTGCCTGGACCCGGTCGCGGCCGCACGGTTCGAGCTGGACCGGTCGCTCGAGCTCGTACCCGATCAACCTCCGGTCATCAAGGGCGCGCTCACGCTGCCCCCGCTTCCGGAATCGCTCCGCGACTCGGAGGTTCGCACGGGGGTGGTGCTCGCGCGCTGGGTGGTCGACACCACCGGCACGCCGGTGCCGGCGAGCGTCACCATCGTCTCGTCGCCGCATGGACTGATGAGCGTGCAGGTCTGCGGCGCGATTCTCGCCGCGCGCTTTACCCCGGCGCGCGACGACGGCCGACTGGTGCGCGCCCGCGTCGAGATGCCGGTACGCTTCGTCCAGTAAGCGGACGCGGCGCCACGCTGGCGCTTTCGTCGAGGCGACGCCGGCCCATCTGGCTCGCGCCTTGCCCTTCAGGCGGCTTCACACCGACCGATCCGATCAACACGTGACCGCTGCACCACTGCGCGCCACCGCGCCTCGTTTCGCCCGCACCCTCGCGCTCTCGCTTCTGCTCACCGGCGTCGCCTGCGGCGGCGAGGGGAACAGCTTCACGCTCGGGAAGCAGAGCCGAACCTCCGCGGGCACGGTAGAAGCCGAGCTCTCGGGCCCCGTCGTCATCACCAGGCCGAAGGACGGCTACAAGGCGGCCCCCGTCTCCGCCCCGGGAAGCGTGTCCGGCACCGTGACGCTCGCGTCGCCGCTGGAGCCCGCGGAGCCGATCGCGACGGGGCGCGACAGCACGGTCTGCGGCAAGGCCATCCCTGACAGCTCGGTGCAGCAGAAGGGCACGGGGCTCGGCAATGTCGTCGTGTGGCTCGAGGGGGTTCGCAGCGGCAAGGCACTGCCGCTCGAGAAGCGCCTCGAG